>NZ_JBVAYD010000080.1:0-293 GCF_055413445.1 Lacticaseibacillus sp. 22
GTCCACCTTCAATAGGAGCATGAGTGAAAGGCACGTTTATTGTTGGAGAATTAATTTCTGCGCTGTCAATCTCAATTGATTGCAACTTTTTGATATTCAACACTGCTTGCTGAATGCTCTGATCGACCCATTTTGAGCCGTCATAATACTGCAAGGCAGTTGCGTCATTGTAACTCGTGCCGTGCCACCAAGTATCGCCTTTTTTCGGGCTTGCTGGGGCCGACAATTGTACATATGGATAAGGCACATCCTTGCTTCCGGGAACCCCTTGTGGACCTTGTGGTCCCTGTGGA
>NZ_JBVAYD010000081.1:0-280 GCF_055413445.1 Lacticaseibacillus sp. 22
TGGATGCCGCACTCGCAGCGGTGCTGGCATGTTGGGCTGCACTGCCGGACTGACCGGCAGCGTCACTGGCGCTGGAGCCTGCCTGATGAGCATATGAACCGGCTTCACTGGCACTCGAACTTGCAGCACTAGCATACGCAGATGTTGCGGTCGATGCTCGACCCGCTTCGCTGGCACTGGAACTTGCGCCACCTCGTGTGCCTTGAGCTGCCGCTGAACTGGCTGCCGCGCTCGCGGCACTTGAAGCTGCGCCTTCCGCAGCGCTGGCAGCTTTGTCAAA
>NZ_JBVAYD010000082.1:0-254 GCF_055413445.1 Lacticaseibacillus sp. 22
AAGTGGGCATTGATTAAGGGCGCTGATGGTGCTGATGGTGTTCCCGGTGCAAAGGGTGCAGATGGCCGTACAAGCTATTTTCACACCGCTTGGGCAGATGATGTAAGTGGCAAAAGTGGGTTCACGGTATCCGGTGGCGATGGAAAAAAGTATATTGGCACCTATAGCGACTTCACACAGGCCGATAGCACCAATCCAGCTGATTACAACTGGGCGCTTTTTAAAGGTGACAAAGGTGATCAAGGACCGCAAGG
>NZ_JBVAYD010000083.1:0-247 GCF_055413445.1 Lacticaseibacillus sp. 22
TGCCATTCCGGGAAATCGTGCGGTAATTCACGCCATTGACACCCTGTAGTAAGCGAGTAAAGGATGGCATTGAATACGTCATAAAGATCATAACGACGCGGTCTTGTATGCTTGCGGAAGTTTTCTAAATCAGGTTGTATTAACGCAAATTGCGCTCGAGAAATATTGCTTGGATAATCTGGCATGACAAACTCCTCAGTCGGTTTTCCACAATTCTACCAGATTCAGCAGATACTAGACAGGTTCT
>NZ_JBVAYD010000084.1:0-240 GCF_055413445.1 Lacticaseibacillus sp. 22
CGGAGCATAAGTGGCCTTGAGCGTGATGACCGGGTTTTGGTCATTGCGCTCAAGGTCCTTATGTGCAGGTTTCTGGGCTGGCGATCGCGTTTCAGAGCGTGAACCGGCGCGTTCAGAAGTCGGAGTGTAAGTGGCCTCAGACGTGATGGCCGGGCTTTGGCCATTGCGGCTGAGGTCCTTACACGCAGACTTCTGCGCCGGCGAACGCGTTTATGAGCGTGAACCGACGCGCTTAGAAAT
>NZ_JBVAYD010000085.1:0-238 GCF_055413445.1 Lacticaseibacillus sp. 22
GTCTACCGCTATTACGATATGTGGCGAGATAAACCAGACCCGACAGCTGATTCGCTATTAGAAAGGCTTTTAAAAAAACTGTCGCTTCCTATCGTTTTGCACAGGGCCGATCGGCCCGAACGTCGTTTGTGATTGTTGATGCTCAAAGTGTTAAAACCACTGATTTAACGAAAAATAGTGGCTACGATGGCGGCAAAAAGATTTCAGGGATTAAGCGTCATATGGCGGTTGATATTAA
>NZ_JBVAYD010000086.1:0-234 GCF_055413445.1 Lacticaseibacillus sp. 22
AATCGCCAACTAACGTCAACGATCGGCCTGACGGCCAATGGAGGATAACGGGATCGAACCGATGACCTCCTGCTTGCAAAGCAGGCGCTCTCCCAGCTGAGCTAATCCCCCATAAGGGTTGTTCAATTAACAAGCGAACGCTTGATGGGCCTAGATGGACTTGAACCATCGACCTCACGCTTATCAAGCGTGCGCTCTAACCAACTGAGCTATAGGCCCGATAGGCGTGTAGAA
>NZ_JBVAYD010000009.1:0-93597 GCF_055413445.1 Lacticaseibacillus sp. 22
GCCAGCGTAATCATCCGGATTGTCACTTGGTACAGATGACTTGTTACTGTAAACGACTGCCATGTACTTCTTGTTGGCTGGAAATGCCGACATATTGGTACCTTTGTCGTCATCGGCATAACGTACCCAAGGCCAATACTGCACTGTTTTGGGAATGTTCTTGATTTTCTCAGCCAGTTCACGGTACTGAGCGGCAACTTGATCCGTCTCAATCAAATAATCGCCCAAAGTCGCCGTGTGCGTATCCATTGAATAACTGGACTTCAATTCAAGTAATCTTGCCGATAGATATAACCGCTCATTTTCGTCAGCTAAATGCACTGTATCACCAATATCCACATTATCCGGCAGACGCGCTATATCCGTTTCATAGTTGACAACTGGGTGATTGTGCTTCTTTAGGTCGCTCAATGCTGACTGCAAGAGTGAAGCCTGCGTGGTCGCTTCATAAGTGTTGACCCGATTGATATAGGCGCCAGCGGCATCTGGCCTTGCGCCACCGCTTAATAGCCGACTCCACTGCTGGTTGGCTACCGGATCAAGCAAGATGCCATCTGAGGTCAATACAAACCGACCATCAGGATCAGTCCATTGATAGCCAGCTAACGTAATTGGCTTCTGTTCGCTCGTGTCCCCGTCTTTAGCTTCCGGCGTGCCACCAGTTGGTGTAATCGCTGTATACAGATCCCAGATGTTACCAGAAGTTACAATCTTGTTGATATCCTTATCAACATACAAGGTAATCCGCTTATCGGCACCAATGCGTTTGTGAATGTTGATGAGTCGCTGTACCACCGAGGTACCATTCAACTGAAAGCTGAACTCCAATTCCGCATGGTCAAATTGCGTTGCCACCGACAAAATTCGCGCCAGTGCTGTATCTGATTCACCAGTCCATTCAAGTGTTCGCTTCAAGTCTGGAATTTCATTCAAGCCAATATCAAATCCGGAATCTGTCACGAAAAAATTAATGTATTCAGCAATACTCATTGGTTTATCGGCTTTGTACGGACCAACCGTTTCATTGATAAGATCAATGCCGGCATCTTCAGCAGTGAAAGTGGTCTCACCCAGTAAAGGATCATGGTTTGATTCCATGATGGTCATGAAAACAGCCTTACCCCGCGTATCTTTGTACAAGACATAATTGCCATAAGCAGCCATGGATTTGACCTTAGCTGAGGTTTCTGGCGTAAATAAAATGGTGCCTGAATACGTTCGCGCACCAGCTGATATCAGTTGATCATCAGTATCATTAACAATATGAATCGGCCCCTCACCAGCTGTGGCGATCCCCAGCAAGTGCCAAGAACGATCAGTGAAATAAAAATCCATTATAGCCACGCCTCCTGCCATTCAACTTGACACGTGTATGGTTTAGCCCAATCAGACTGCAAGACTTGAATCGTGTTTTTGCCTGGCAGCAGCTGGAAGCCTTCCCAGTTGTTACCGACAGTCTGTAAAGTAGGGTCTTCAGCACCATTCAGACTGACAACCCGTTTAGCCACATCAATCTTGACCACATCGCCTTCCTTGAATCGGTTAGGTACGTCTGTCCAATAGTCAACGTTTACCCAATCAAAATAACTGTCCTGCCAGCCCATATTGGCTTCGAGAACATCTGAGAAAGCAGAGAACCATACTGTCCAGCCATCAACTGGCAATGCACCAAACCCAGCAATAGTGAATGGCCGAATAACATTGCCACCACCAACCCGGTCAATACGGAAAGTTAACTGGTCACCCATTTTTGAAATGACGGCGAAACTGTTTGCCCTTGAATAGAGGTCACGTGGTAGCGCTTCATGAAATAGCATTCGCGCATCGTTTCCGTCATGTATCTTGCCTTCGAACATAACTTGGTCATCTGTTGTGCTTTGGTCATAAAGTGCCAACGAAGCAACGATTTTGCCTTCGTAAGTCAAATTGAATTCAACTCGTCCAGCCCAATTTGTCATGGTTGCAAAGCGGATTAGATTACGCCATTCAAAGTTGCCATTCTGTTTGCCATTAGAATTAGCAGCAAGTTTTCCGCTCATTGATGGTCCGCTCCAATAGTTAGAGGGATTACGTTCCGTGTTGGGGTAAGCAATCGCATTGTCATAGCCGTCTGGGCGTCCATAAGAGAAAATGCCTTTTTGTTTATTGGGGGTAGCCGGATTATCGCGATAGTTGGGATAAGTCAGCGCGCCATCATTCATCACAATGCCATTAGGTTCATTTTCAAAGTCAAAATAGTATACCCGTTCAGACTTCTGCCGCACAACGCCATCAATCTCGCTGGGCGAACCAAATTGCAAGACTGACCCTTGATCATTGACAAAAGCAACAACCCCATTATCAGCATGCATAGTTGCCGTGATAACTGGCTCAACAGGATAAGTGCCACCATTGTGCACCGTAATGGTGTCGGAATAGTATTCAGGATCAGCTGGGTTAGGCGACCATGTTGAGTAAGTGGTGCCTTCCTCTAACTTGGCTTTGAGATATTGATAGGTGCCAACATCCGTTTTTTGGAAGGCCCACGCAAGTGTCACCTCAATCTGAGCTGCTCCAGTCGTCCCCGGGTCAGGCCATGTGCAGACAATCGTGCTGCGCTGATTTGCTCCCATTTGTGTGGTCACGGGAAACCCAGCCAGTGATATCCGATTGCCATTGATATCATTCGCCCAAAGTTGGAAACTGACAGCAAAATCGGCCCGCCCAAGCAAGACCGTAGCTGCATACTTTTTCCCAACGGTAGGATTGTTGAACGATCCAAGCTTTTGAATATTCCAGCCCGACCCTGTGACTGATACTGGGTCAGCGCTTGTGCCTGCCATAAGGTTCAGCGGGATATCCTTGTAAGGCATATTGTCAAACGTCTGCGTGGCTACCGAGTGGGCAATGCCATCGGGGACAAACAAAGTAAATGAAGAAGTGATCGCATTCCGGCCTTTAGGAACATCGTCAACATCTGTGAGCACGGCATTCCAGTACACAGACAAGTCATCATTGAACGAAACCTGATGAGTGTCACCGTGAAGTATGTCATTGAGCTTATAGAATGCTTGTCGGAACGAAAGATTGTCCGCTGCTGAAAGCCTGTAGCCGACAATAATCTCACGAGAAGGGTTCCGAACATACTGGATAAACTCGCCATCTGACTTGCCAATCGTTTGTTTCTCGATTGACTGGCTTAGTAGTTCTCGGCCACTGACTTGCAGCGTGCTATAACCCGGAATCAAGTCTTCAATGTACTGGCCATCTATTAGCATCGCCTCTGCTGGGCGCTGGTTGTCATCAGAACCCGTAAAGGGCGTTGTCTCTCTAAAATCATACAAAATTAAACGATCCCCTTTCGTCGATTGCTCATTCGTGTCATGCGACTGAGCTCTGTTTGCATTGGGTTTGCGGTTGCACGAGCAACCTCTCGGCCGTCAATGTACAGAGGAACCTCAATCGTTTGCTTGCGAGTGTAGTTGACATCAAGATTTGAAGACAAGGTTGCACCTTGAACGCTGTTATTGAGCGACTGCAATGATGCATCAAAGGGAGAAGTATTCACTGCCGGCATCGTAACAGCAGCACTATCAGCAATAGCTTGTGCCATGCTCGAAACGTTCCTTTGGACATTTGAGAACTTGTCAGTAAGCCCTGCATTCAAGCCGTTCATGATGGCGCTACCAGCAGGTATGAGCAGCTTGGCATCGTAACTGATTGGGCCTTTATGCTTGCGAATCCAAGAAGCAATTCCGCCAACAAAATCGGTGATCTTCCCCCAAACTGCTTTGAGGCCTTTGAAAAAGCTATCCATGATAGCGCGGCCAGCGTCAGCCAGGCTAAAATTACGAAGTGCATTGAATGCTCCTTTGATGCCATTAACTATTCCACTTACCACGCCAGTAAAACCAGACCATACAGCCTTAGCACCATTAAAAATACTAGTAGCAGCTCCAATCACAATAGACTGTATGTTGCTCCAAGCTGATGAAAAGAATGATGTAATGCTATTCCACAATCCGGAAAAGAATCCGGGAAGTGCGTTCCAAATTCCCTCGGCTGTGCTGACTGTTCCGCTCCATAGTCCTGATAAGAATGAAGCAATACCGTTCCATACGCCCTCGGTGGTAGACACAATACCATTCCATAATCCGCTAAAAAATGACGAAAGCGCACTCCAAATAGCGGAAGCGGCAGATACTGCACCATTCCAAAGCCCCTCTAAAGCTGAAACCAAAGTATTCCAAACAGTCATTGCATAAGTTTGAATAAGGCTCCAAATACCGGAGAAATACGTAACAAGGCCATTCCAGATCTGACCAGCGGCGGAAACAATGCTGTTCCAGATAAGCTGAAGATCAGCACTTAACTGTGTCCAATTTCCAGTAAGCAAATCAATGACAATAAGAATGGGACCCATAATAACTGCTTTAAGCATGTTCCAAACACCGGTAGCAACTTGGACAATCCCATTCCAAATTGTCGTCAGGGAACCACCAAAGGTTGACCATACAGCGGTGGCTACTGCAACTATTCCATTCCACAGAGTCGTGAAGAATGTGGATAGCGCGTTCCAAACTGCCGTTGCTGCGGTAACAGCACCTTGCCAGATAACTGAGAGTGTGGTTGTGAATGCTGTCCAAGTAGCTGATGCCGTGGTCGTAATCCCAGTCCATAGATTGCTGAAGAAACCTGTAATGCCGCTCCAAGCTGTCTGAATGCCGCTAATTGCAGATGTAAACGCACCCGATATAGCATTCCAAACAGTTTGCGCAACTCCTACAAGTCCTTGCCAAGCTCCTTGTAACCACGAAACAAATCCCGACCAAAGTTTTTGACCAGTTTTTGTTTGAGTGAAAAAATACACCAGACCAGCAACCACTGCTGCAATCCCAGCAATCAAAAGTACCCACGGATTCATTCCCAATATTAATCCGAAAGCCTTCCAAATACCGCCAGCAGTTTTCGCAATTGTTCCAAAATTAGTAACAACAGCGATAACACCACGAATTGGGCCGATCATCCTCGAAAAGATTCCGATGACACTGGACAATCCTCCAACGGCCAAACTAATAACCTTAAAGGCTCCCACTGCTCCTAGGATCGCTACCGCAAACGACTTAACAATGTCATTTGCAAATGCCGCCTTGACGAGTGCCGCAATTGGCTTCAGCACGTTAACAACACCAGTTAAAGCCGCCTTAACACCTTCAAAAATTGCTTTCCACGGTAAGTTAGCAATAATATCACTAACAGTTGTGATGGCTCCCATGGCTGCATAGCCAAAGTCAGTGACGGCTTGCTTGATACCATCGAAAACTCCCGAAAGCTGCCCACCACCGAACACCGAATTAAACGCATCACCCACTTTTTGAGCAATACCAATCAGATTGACAAATGCAACATTAGCTAAGCTGCCGACCAGGTCCCAGATGGTATGAAGAACGGATCCGATCCCTTGAAGGATCGAACTGAGTCCACTCATTGATTCGCCCTTGCCTAGGTTGCTAAGCTGAGTCCTGATGTTCAGGATCAGGGTCGAAAACGGTGAAAAGAAGCGGCCAATTGAAGCAAGAACTGAATCGAAGTTAATGCCTCCGATCTTATCAATAATGCCGCTAATAGCTCCGACAGCGACTTTAGACATTGCTTGCCAAGCAGGCTGAAGCTTGTTTGCTAGTGTTTCCTGAAGGCCGTCCATTGCCTCACCGACAGTCTTATAACTTGTGGCCATCTTCTGGAAAGCTTTGCTGTTGCCTGCCTTTTCGATACCATCAAAGAACTGCTGCGTGCTTATTTTGCCGTTTTGAACATTCTCAACCAGTTCTTTTGTACTCATGCCCATTGCTTTAGCAACGGCTGCCATGCCTGCTGGAGTCTGTTCAAGCATTAGGCGGAAGTCAGCCCACTGTACCATCGGCTTAGCGGCCATTTGTGTACCTTGTTCCATCAATGTCTTCATGGCTTGCTTTGGATCATCAGTGGCAGCAGCCAGGCCGCCCATACCTTTAACAAGGCGGCCGACTCCTTTTACACCTACTGATGCAAACTGTGCATAGGCAGAAGCCATGTCAGATGAACTGTAAATGGTCTTTTGTGCGTAACTCTGCAAGGACTTTTCAATCGTTGAGATTTCTGCGGGCGTTTTGCCGAGGAACTTCATGTTGCTCTCGAACGTTTGCCACGCCTTGCTGGAAGCGTCAAGTTCACCAGCCATGCTTTTGACGCCTGCACCAATGGCACCCACAACTTTAGTTAGGCCAATGGCACCAGCAATCTTACTCACAGTTGACACAAAGTTGCCTGCTGGTTTTGTTGACTTTTCAAAGCTATCACCGACCTTTGACGCAGAATTCGCGATGTTCTTGAAAGTACCCGAAAAATTTCGGTCAACGGCAGATAAAATTGCTTCAACGCTAAAACTGTCAGCCATGTGCTCCCTCCTTTCTTTCAGATAACGGAATGATTTTGCCTTCGCGCTTCAACCGCTGAAATTCGGCCATCCGTTTTGCGAACACTTGTGCTCTCTTTTGTTTGAGCTCGGTTTTGCTCATCTGTGATACTTCATAATTGGGCTCATAATTTGATCGCACGTTATCAATAGCTGCTTTCTTATCAAAGAAATCATCAAATGTCTTGAACTTAGGCTTAGGATTCTTGCTACCGGTGGTTGCCTGCACTTGCTGGTTCATCCATGCTTGCTGTGCAATTTCGTTCTGTCTGTCGACTTGCTTCAGCTGATAGGCTTCCATACGCAGCTCATACTCAACAAGTGTCATACGTTCAATGTCTCGAATATTAGAAAAGCCTAGATAGGCAAATGCGTTTAACAAAATTTCGTGATACGTTTCTTCACTACTCTTTTGAACGCTTTCGTCCTCATCTAGGCCTTCATGTTTTTTGCTACTGCTTTTACTGCGTTAGCACTGTTCATTTCGTCTGAAACTTGCTTAAATAGCGAATCTAAGTCTGAATTGCTGTCAATAAAGTCATCGACTTCACTGGCTGACGGACGTTTCTTAGATGCCACGGTGGCTGAATAAATGGTGTCTGATAAAACAGCAGCATCGTATGCGCTTAGACCAGCTAGAGCCTTTGCAACACCCATGCCAAAGTTAATGCCGTGCATGACGGCACCCATATTCTTATCCATTTCGCGAACAAAGCGGACGCCAAAGTTGAGTTCATATTCTTTACCGTTAATGGTTAATTGCATGATTTAAAGTCCTTTCTTTTAAAGCCGCCCGGGTTTCACCCGTACTGTGACTTTCTTAGGCGACTGATGACAAGTCTCTTATGCTGTTATGCTCCAGTACCAGTTCCGCCCGCTGGTGCAGTATCAGCAGTGTTAGTGCCCGGATCAACAGCCTTGTCCCAAACTGTGCCACCGCCGGTATTGTCAGTGTCAGTGACCTTGCCGACCCCAAGGAACACGTAATCAACCTGTTCCTGAGTTTCATCATCGAGCGTAGTCCAGCCGCGTTTAGGCGTACCGTTAACTGAGAATGTCACATCACGAGTCGAGTGATCGTCAGGATCGTTGTCGCTGCTGTCTTCTTGCACGGTTACTTGCATATACCATGCGTAATACTTACCATCAGCGTTCTTACGTTTGCGGTAGAGAATCCAGAAGTCGAGCAATTCACCATCAAACAGCGAGTCATACATTACGTCTGCAATTGCGGCCGTGTTGTTCAGGAACTCGACCTCAAGATCGGTACTTGCAGAGCTTCGTGTTGCTACATTGCCGTCCTTGGTAACAGTGGAATCACTGTCAACAGACGGATCAAAGGACAGCGAAGTCTGCCAAGGGATAATTTGGCCGCTAACCGTTGCTTGATCGCTATGTTTGCGAGCCAAGGCAACAACGTCCATGCCTTCTAGCACTTTTAATTCATTTGCCATGTTATGGCCTCCTATAAAATATTGAGATTGAGTATCAGCGTGGCTCGGTTGAGAACCGTGTCAGGGACACTCTGGTCTTGTGTAAACTCTTTTGACTGGTCTTCTACACGTCCATAAAATCGGTAATCATCTGTTAGAACTTGCCCAATCGCGGCACGAAAAAAGCGCTCCGCCATATCAGATACGGTGAAACGCTGTTTTTTATCGCCCCAGATGTCAATGGTAATTAGCACATTGCCATTGAGTGACGTCTTTGTTGCAATAGGAACAACTTGAATATCGCCAACAATGACGAAAGGATACGGGGCGTTCTCCTGCTGCATGGGCAAATGGTCGTAAGTCTTGTACCCAGATGATTGCGAAAACGCATAGAAATAATCGTAGAGTTCTTGCTCTGGTGATGTGATTTGAATCACCTACTTTGCTGCTTGTTTAAGCTGATTAATAAACTGAACTTTCTGATAAAGGAACGCAGGCTTCAATACAGGACGTGCCCGCATGAAACGGGTCCCGTTTTCGGTGTATGGGTTGTATTCCATCGACATGCCAACTATGCCCGTTAGGCCGCCATCTTCAAGCGATAACTTGATGCCGCGCTTGGTAGCACCAGTAGGATGAGCGTACACGGTGCCAGTCATTTGCTGAGCACGTGTCTGGAGCTGTGCTGCCTGCTGTTTGACGATTTGTTTGACAACATCCATCTTTGCTCGGCTAAGCAGACCCGCTACCAATTTGTCCATGCCTTTTATCTCCATGTTGTAGCTAATGCTGGCTTTGCTCATTTCGTCTCACCCACAATCAAAGTAGCGTTTTGAAGCGGAACGCGGTCCGTATTAAGGGCATAATGAGTCGCTTCATCATCAATCGTTAAATAGCTCCAATTGACGGTGATTGGCTCAACTAATCGGATCACCTTTGCCTTTTGAGCATAGTTTCCGAATAGCTGAGCGCTCTTGTCGGTTCCCATGTCGGTGACACTGGCAACAGCGGTGGCAACCTTTTTCACATCACCGTATTGATGTGTTTGCGGATTATATTCTTCATCATCAAGCCAGAATGTAACCTCATGATCTAACCGCATATGATCACCTCTTTGGATAGCCAGAAATGAAGCTGACGGTGCCAAGAGACTTGGCATTCTTACCGTTGGCTTCTTTCCAGTCGCTGATGTCATCAGCAAAATCATCGAAGTCATTAGACTTGAACGTGAACGACTGCCCCTCCTGCTCATAAGACGTCATGCCTTCGTTCTTACGCCGGTTATATCGTCGCACACAGACTTCCAAGGCAATGTAGGCCAACTCACTAGGAAAGGCCTCATCTGTCCGCAAGCCGAGCTTAAATCGTAAGGCCTGCGTAGTATTTTTGATAATGAGGGTAAGCACATCATCTTGTGTGTCAGTTTTGATTTCCATCATCGTCTTCAAATCCGCAAGCGTTACCGGATCAGTATCAGCCATGTTATGCCTCCTTTCCGCCGCCCTGCTTTCGCAGCACTGTGATTTTCATAAGCGACGGTGTTCAAGCTAGTCTGAAGGGACAAGCGCAAGCAAGTCTGCCTTCAAAGTCTTCCCAGTGTAATCAATACTGTGGGCGTCCAGCCATGCTTTGATCTCATCAACGGTTTGATCGCTCGTTGGTTTGACATCTCCGCTAGGGTCGAAGCCGTCGTCATTCCCAGACGGCGCTACGCTTTTGGGGCATTGATTCCAGCAACAACGAACTTCTTGTCGATCGTGAAGCGATAGTCAACGATGCCAATGTTGCGAGGATCACCAACCAGATCGTACATAGATGTTTCAGAAGCATTGATTGCGCTGTAGCCAAGACCGGCAACCTTAGTAACATCAGTGAATGACGTACCCGCAATTTGCATTGCAAGAGTACGGCGATTGATAACCGCAGTCTGGCCACCATTGCCAAGACTGTCGCGCTTGACTTCATAGCTGTTTTCCGGATTAGCCAAGCCATAAGAAACAGCACCGTTAGCAATGATGAACGCGTCCGTGGTACCATCTGCTGCAACTGGCAGTGCATCGTCTTCAACGATCTCAATGCCGTTGTAGTAGCTGATTGGCGTACCACCGTTAGACGGCTGAATAGTATCAATCAGGTTCTGATCACGCATTGCACCAACAGCAGCAGAATTGAGCACGATCTTCGTCAGTTGAGGGCTGGCAACGTCACCCATGCGAGACAATGCGGCAATAAAGTCACCAGCAGCCAAAGGCGCTGGCGTGCCCATGCCATATGCCTTAACAGCCTGCAAATCCGCATTGAGGAATGCGTTCTTCAAGACTGCAATCAGAAGCTTGTTGTCCTGGATGTTCCAGAATGATGCGAATTGTCCTGCAATTTGTTCTGCAACCGGAGCGCCGGTGGAAAGTTGACCAAAGTCTGTGTACCCAAACGCTTTGGCTTGGTACATTTGTGGAGCGATAGCACTGTAACTGTCAACATTGCCGACAGTAATGTCGCTAGTGTCGTTCCACGTCTGAGCTTCCCCGCTAAGACTTTGCAGGGTAGGAATAGTTACATAAGTCCCGCCCTTGAGCAATTGCGCTTGAATGATTGGGTCGGTAGTGAGAATGCCACTAGAGAGCAGACGGTTAGTAGCAGTTTGCTGTTCCAAGACATAATCCGCGAATACTTTAGGTTCGACCAAATTCAATTTGGCTGTTGCACCACTAAATTCTGGCATATTTATTTACCTCTTTCATTTTGTTAGTAATTTCTTGTACATCTCTGGATCTTTTCGTTGCAATTCGCTGCGCTCTAGCAAAGTCATATCCTTAAGGCTCTTCGTCTTGCGGTTGGAGGACGGGTCCAATGGTGTACTGCCTTTCAGCAGTTCTTGACGGACGCGCTCTGCTACGGCTTGGTCGTGCGCAATGAGCCACTTAACATTGGTCTCGGTTGATTCTGCCTCAGGCGTTACAACATGCTTCAAATCGTCCTCTGTGACCGACAGCTTGGCATCTTCGAACATTGATCGAGCTTGTTTTCCCATCTCATAGGTGGCAAGCTGTGATTTTAGCTCATCTCGTTCTTTTTGAGCCTTTTGAAGCTCATAATCCTTCTTCTGGTCGGCATTCATCTTGGCCAGCTTCGCAGCCTCGTCAACAGCAGCTTGCTTCTCCTTCTCGGCACGAGCAAGACGCTTCTTGACGATTTCATTGACCTGTTCATCGGTGTAGACGTGCTTACCATCAGGATCAGGGTCAGCCGGTTCTCCTTGCTTCTTACCTTCAGGAGGATCTACCGGATCACCATCTTTTGGCTTAGGCGGATCGACTGGATCTTTCGGATCGCCTTGAGGATTATCTTCAGCGAAAAATTGCAAATTCATAGGCATTAAAATCTTGGGAATCATGTTAAGAACTCCTTCCACAGCTTTTTAGACGGATCAGGCTTGCGTCTTAATTTACCGGAGCTTTTATAGTCGATCACGCTTGGACTTGATGGCATAAAAATAGCCGCTAGCTGCGGCTTAGAAATTATTCAGCTTCATCACTCGGTGCATAAGCCGCAATGGAGCATCGGCAATTTGGGTGGACGGGAATATCCGGCACATCATCAACCCTGTATATGCCTTCACCAGTTCTGCCACCTTCTGAAATCTCCTTGCACACATCACACGCGCTTGGCTCAGCCACCCATTTGCAGTACTGATAGTCAAATTTGTGGAAACTATCTAATTGCGCCTGTGTCTGAATTCGAGCTGACTCAGTACGTACAATTCGTTCTGTCACATAGCGGTGATTGTTCACCGTTTCTGCCACTTGACCGCGTAACTTGCGAGCAATCTTTAGTGGACTCTGTCCTTGAATGGTGGCGGATGTCAGCAGTTCATCCAGTTCAGCCTTTAGAATGTCTTGGTTGATCCAGATGCGCTGTGAGAAGGTGTAATCGCCCTCTCGTTTGGAGAGTAACTTGGCTAAATCAGTGTAGCCGCCCTTAGATACCGTCTCTCCAAGTATTCCGGCTTGCCGTTTGATCTCGGATTGATAATCATCACTCAATTTTGAGATTAAATCGACGTTCACTTTCATGTGTGCATCAAGCATTTCTTGACCAATCTCACTCTTGAGCATTTCTAAGCGATTAATGCGCATAGTAGCGTTGTATAGCTTGAGACGATCATTGACATCCTTGCTGAAGTCGGAATATTTGAGCGGTTCGCCGTTGTACATCTTTCTGGCATCATCGACGATCCGCTTGGCTTCTGCTTGATATGCTTTAATATCGGTGGCCATCACTGCTTGACGCGCACCGGCCATACTGTCGTTGCTGTATGCGGCATACTTGGCAAACTCTGAATCAATATCCTTTTGAATGTTGCTTAAAGCTTTGTCAAAATATTCCTGAATTCGGGCATTGAACGCCTCGTCATTCTTAAGGTTCTCGGCAATCCATTTACGTTCAGCGGCAGTTCGCTTATTCCAGTAGGCAGAATTACTCGCTATCTGTTGTTGAGTCGTTGTTGTCATCATTGCCACCACCATTCAGCAATTTCTGGAAGTCCGGGCTTGACGGACTGTTAGCAGCAGCATCTTTTGCTTTCTTGGCAGTCTCATCAGCAATGCGTTTCATTTCAGCCTTAGGATCATCGACAAATGATAAGGTGCTAAGCATAGTCTGATCTGATACAAGGCCTTTGAGTTTAGAAGCCGCGTCTGCTTCGTCGGTAATGTTCTCCGGAAGATTTCGCGAGAATGCGAAGTTAAGCTTTTGCCATTCATCGGCTTTACTTTCTGGCAGAATTGTTCCAACACTGAACGCGATCTTGTAAAGGGACCGGAGTGACTGTGTGAACTTACGATCTTGATTGGCCGCTAGATTGCGCATTGGTAGCAATTTGTATTGCAATGCAACGCCAGAACTATTGCCGCTGAATGCTTCATCGTTCAAGTTGGCCACCATGCTTATCTGATAGATCATGCTGATGAGGCGGTCAATAAGGTGCTCTTGAATGGCATCACCATCAGGCTTGGTCAGAAACTCGGCCACACCGTTAGTAGAGTCAGCATCTGGCGAATAGATGATTTGGTTGCCGTTAAGATCAAGCTTTGGATTTCCGTCATCATCCTCTGGCAGGCTCATGCCCCTGATAACCAAGTACGCGTTGTCAAAGTATTCATTCTGGTTTGCCTTTTGGCTTAGCACCTTGTCCAGTGCATCAATTAGCGTCTCAACGTTCTCAAAGATGCCTTGACGCTCGGTGTTCATGAAGAACTCAACTGCTGGAATCTCGCTAAATGGATTAAATCCGGCCGTTCCTTCAAAGCGAACCATATCAAGGCTGTATATACCGTCTTTCAGATACACCTTGCCAGTTAGATTGTTGTCTTCATCATGCCAATACATGACAAATGCAATGGCTTTGTGTGCTACCGTGTCATCATAGACAATGAATGAATTGATGGGCGAACTGTATGCAATGCACGTATTGCTGTCTTCGTCTTGGTACAAAAAAGCAAGTGCCCGTCCGTAAATGGCTGCTTGCTTGCTGATTTCGCTTAATTTGTCCTGAACGCTGTTTGTGTCGTTCCACTCTTGCAGCGCGGTATTATCCTGTGTGTTGTCGAGCGTGATCTTCGGTGGAATGCCAATGTAAAACCCATTGTAGGTATCCACGATATAGTGAGCCAAGTTGCCGACAAGCCGATTGTCCGGCCCGTGGTCTTTGGCATCTTCATGAAGAATCTTGTGCTTGCCAAGATACATCTTTTTAGCAGGTAGATATTTTCTGCGAGCTAGTTCATCATTTGCGCTAATGAAATTGGTGATATCGTCCCCAGTAATAGCTGTGTCTACTGGAAAAATAAATACGTCACCGTCTGTGATTGATCCTTTACCTTGAACTGTTAATATGATGGCCACCTCCTTAGAAGTATTTGCTTGTGTTCTTGAATGCTCGTGCCTTGTTGGCCTGGCTAAGTTTCAACTGTCCGGCGTTGTCCATTACCATATATTTGAAAGCATCGACCGTGTGATCGTGCTCTTTAATTACGTGTGGATCGTCAGAATGTGCGGTCTTCTCATCCCACTGGTATTGCTGATGTTCTGAGATGAATATCTTGTTGTCGTCATTGTCCAAGTAGAACACACGTCCTTGAGCAAGTAAGTTAGACACAAAGTCAATCATGTCAGCTTCCTTGCCCTTGACAATGCCATGCCAGCGAATGCCGAACTCTTTAACAAACTCGTTTCTCAGCGCACCTTCAGCAGAATCAATCGTGTATTTAAGCACGGGATGATTGTATTTTGACCTTACCTTATCAATAAACGACTTTATCTCTGGCACAAGGTCACTTGGTGCCTTCTTCACGCTCTGATTAGCTGGAGAATAGTAATAGGTGTCTAGTACGATCAGGTTGTTCTTGGCCGTAACAGCGGCCGCCACGCACGTGGTTGCGCTATTAATATGACCAGCGTCGATTGAGAACACGAGACGCCTAATTGGATCGTTGCTTGGCACCTCATCCAGTCTATGAAACAAATCCATGTTGTAGACGTTGGTTCCTAATCCAATCACATCGCCAAGATAAAGCCAACGGTAGTAGTCATAGTCGTTGGCTTTATACTTGTCGATCAGTTTCAGCTGCTGTTCGTCAGTGAATCCAAGATCATCATCGAGATAAGTTGAAGTGTCAATGAAGAAGTCCGGGTCTCCTCTCACGCTGTCGATCCACTCATTGATCCAGTCATATGGATTCTTCGGTGGGTTATACGTGTAGAAGACCTGAACTTGATCAACCCACGGTGACTTTTGTCGAATGAAGGTTGGATTAGTTTGGTCAAACACTTCAGCAGATTTGAAGTTGGCTGCTTCTTCATACCACACAGCAATCACGTTACGAACGGTGTTAGACTTCAGCTTTTCAGGCTTGTCACCGCCGTAGAAGTAGAATGTGCTACCAGTTCCACGATGCGTTATGCGCATAGGCGATACGTTGAACACAAACTCGTCTGTCATTTTGAGCATGTCAATGGCCCAACTGATCTGGCTGTAAACCGAATCACGCAAGTTAATCGTGTTCTCTCGAATGATGATGACGTTGGCTTTATGTCCTTGCTGTGCTTGCCTTTTAAGCATCATGAGTAGCTTCAGACTAACTGTCGATGATTTAAATGAGCCACGACCGCCGTTCAGTATCAGATATGGTGCCTTTGACCGCCAAAACGGATAAAAATGTGGTTGCACCATCTTACTTAACTTAATCATCTTCTGGGACGTCATCGACAATCACCGTCCTATCTTGCGAATCCGTATCAGTAAGCAACTTGGCCTTGGCTTCCATGATGTCAGCCTCAGCTTTGGACTTGCGAACATCAGCCTTAGCTTTCTCAATATCAGTAATAATCTTCGTTAGCTGAGCATTGAGCAGCTCATCATTACCAGGGTAACGCTTTAACAATTCGCGTCCTGCTGCCATGCGGTCTTTGATGCTTGGCTCGTTTTCAACAGATTCTGCGCCATCTGGAGTGCCAACTATAATCGTCTCTTTTGCCTCTCCACGAAGCACTGTGGTGAAGTATTGAAGCACCTCAGCAGCCTTGGCAATCTTGTCAGACTCGATGCGTTTCATGCGTTCATCGATGGCAGCTTTAATGTTAGGTTTTGTTAGGTTTTCTGCACCGACAAATCTAGCCGTTCTTTTGCTGTATCCTGCTTCTAGTGCCGCTTTGGTGGCATTGCTATCAGCAATATAAGAATCAACGAACTTCTTCTGTTTTGCTGTCAGTCGCATTACATATCACCACACCTCCCGCATTTGTACAAGCTCTTAGCCTTCCGTATATTGTTTGATCTTGTCAACCCGCAAGTCGCACCATTCATCATGTGTGCCGTCTGCCTTGTAAACTGTTACGACTGGCATTGATCGGTATCCCAGCTTGCGGAACCGTTCGTAGTCGTCCGCGTCTGCTGTGACTGTTTGCACTGGCATTACACGTGACAGTTTTAATACTGTTCGCCGGCACTTTTGACAGCGCGGCTTCGTATAGATAATTGCGTTCATGTGTTTCTCTTCTCTCGATAGTTTCTCAATGATCCGAAATTCAACATCGTACATATTTCCGTAGTCAGTGTTCCATACTCTAGTCATCGGGGTCGCCCGCCCATTCAAAAGAAAAGCCATGGCAGTGCTTACGCTTGCCGTGAAGGCACGTAGACACGTTCCCTCTGCTTAGCCCGAGGAGTTCCGCTGCTTTTGTTGCACTGCTAAAGAAATAGCGATGCCCCGAACTAGTTATTGCGTAAATTGGCCGTTCAAGTGCTTCTGCTATGCGCTTTCCGTGAGTGCCGTACCTGTTGTTGTAAAGCACTGTGCACCATTCAATGTTTTCCACTCGGTTATTGCTTGGGTTCTCGTCCCTGTGATTAATAGCCGGATATCCGTTTTGGTTTGGTATGAACGTAGTGGCTACGAGACGGTGAACCCACCATTTTTTAGCGTTCCCGTCTCGATATAGAGTTACCATGTGATATCCGCGGCTATTGCACCAGTCTGCGAGCGTTCTTCCGTTTGTGAATCGGCCATACTTATCTTTATGAGCAAGGCTTCTCACCCTTCCCATGTTGCTGACTTGATATAGACCTTCGTAACCTTCAATGTCTTTCCAGATTTCCTTTTCGCTCATGATAATCACCTCTCAAACGTAATATATGGCTGTCGTATTGTGATCCGAATATTCGACCAGCTCAAACGTTTTGTGGGCAACAACCCCGAGGTCATCAGTCCAGCGGTCATTAGGTTTCCGCGTTGATACTTGACGCTGAACGAATCCGCCTAGGTCTTTGCTCATCTCTGAATGGAGATGCCCCGTGAACAGTTCGCGATTCTGTGCTGTGCCTAACATGAAGCCGAACTCATCAAGATATTTTGCAAGGTAGTTGTTCTTACCTTTATCACCATGAGTGGCGCCAATGAAGTTATGGCCTAACATTGTGCCTTTGTAATGCTTCAGTGATATATCCCAAGTGATGTTCGACTGGTTGCTGTAGGCACGTTTCAATAGACGTGCAAACATATATCCAACTGACGGGTCGTGGTTACCTGGCGCATACATGACCTCACACTCATTGGCATTCTTAATGATTGCTTCAATCAGTGTCTCGAAGTATTGCTCCATTTCGTTCACAGTCTCGCCTAGGTCAGTTGTTTCGAGCTGTGTGCCCTTTGCTGTGGTCGAGTTGATATTATCCACATGAGCAAGATCACCGCCCAGAATGAGCAATATTTTGGCGTAGTGGCCGCGTTGAATGATCTCTAGTTGCCGTTTAAGCGATTCAGCATATAGGTCGAATGTGTGGCCGTTGAAATGTGTATCAAAAGCAGGAATGACCAAATAGCGATCTGATTCCACAAAAATAGGAGCCTTAGCTTGATACGGCTCCTTGTGTGTGATGATGTCATTCATCAATGATTCATATTGTTCTGCTTCAACTAGCGGCCTGATTTGTATCTTGCTTTGATACAATGTCGCTTCAGGCGTCTGCTTCCAAAAATTGCTTGTGGCACGTACAAGCTCCCACTTGGTGTAATCATACCCGTGAGCTTCTAAAACCTCTCTAGGCGTCATTTTGTGACCCCTGACAACTTTTAGAATGGTTTCACTGGACTGTGTGCCGTCTGAATCGTATTCATTCTTTAGCGGTTTTTGGAACTCGATGCCAAGCCGTTTTGCTTTACCTTGAAGCGCATCATAGCTAATCCCGAGCTTGTCTGCCGTCTCTCGTCTGGTAAAGCCTTCAGAGGCGAGCTTCCTAATGTCACTGATTTGTTCATCTGTCCACTGCATCTACTCGCCTCCGAAAATATAATGTCCGTGAGCAGTTTGATGACGCTGCTCACATTCTCATGAAGAACTTCCCGAGTTCTTAAGCCCTCGGATTAGGCCCCGAAAGCTTTTTTGTTGCTTAAAAAATTTCGATGAGTTAGAATTAAATTGTTCCCAACAGATACTCATTTTCACTCCTTTGTAATACCCTTTCTTTAGGCTCTCGGCCCCCAACCGAGGGCTATTTTAGTATCTTCTATAAGGAATGTGCTAATATATATATGTGAGCAGTGGCCTTTCTCCTCCAAGTCAACCGCTGCTGCTCACACAAGTATTCCGTTTTTTCATTCTTTTGGCCCTTGGACTGGTCTCTGAGGGCTTTTTTGTTGCACAAAAATAGCACCTCACTTTAGCGAAGTGCCATAGTCCGGTGCCTACTCATGTGGTTTACCAGACTTGATCCAATGCAACCGCCGGGAGTCGAACCCGATAATAGAGGCCACAAAGTTAATCCTCCGGTTGCTGCTATCCGAGGCGATGGTTTCTGAGCCCTCGGTTTCGGTGGTTCCCACATTACCTTGAAGTGCAAGGTATGTGACCACGCTTTATACTCACCCACTAGTCCGCGCTAGCAAGCACGCCGGGCTTTACCGGTAATATCGCTGGTCGGGATTTGCACCCAACATAATCGAATCCTCAGATGTACGAGCTTGCTTTATCGTACACGACGATCTCACTGAATTCAGCGTCTACCTATTCCGCCACAGCGATTTGCTCGCTCTCCCAGTGTCAGATGGGGTCATCGCAAGCTGTGTCCGGTCGCTAAACTGGACAATGTGGCATGCGGGAATCGAACCCGCCTGACTATCACGGTCAGTCCTCATTGCCACGCCTTGCCACAGCTTTATCATCACTGAGGCTCGGAGGAAAAATGCGGTGTCTCAGGTTTCTCACCTTTGGCACAATACAATCATAAGGGATTCCGTTTTTAGTTCGCCACTCATTTATCAATCAATTAGTCCTCAAATAGTCCTCATTCATCGATCATTTATTGCTCACTACTTTTTCTGGGTGTGACGCCAAAGTACCAGGCCGCTGCTAACAACGCATTTTTCTTTCTGCGTGTGTAGGTTGCTGCAGATATATCGAGAATATTCATTGCATCACCGTCTGGCGTATCTGTTTCTGGCCCATCGCAATAGCGCACCCTTAATAAACGCTGATGTGATTGTTTCGGCATTGATGCAATACAACTGTCGCACCATTCACAGAACTTACGTGCCGATTCTTGTCTTTCCAAACGCTGCTGTGCATACAGCGGACGCTGAACAGTGCTGGCAGAAGTTCCGTCTCCCCATGCACTAGTGATCTTTGGATTGACTGGCGCCTTTATGAATCCACGCTCTGCTCGGTATTTATTTAGGATATTTTCGACTGCTTCCCGATCCTTTTCATCGCTAATTGATAAAAGCTCCATCACAAGCGCCACCCCTTATGGTATAATTAAATTTGTAAAAGTTTTGGGGATAAGCGTGCCTTCGTGGTGCGCTTTTTTGATGCCTTAAACGTGCGTTCAACATGTGCGTTTGCTATACTGTCATTGGAGGCCAACTCCTAATCTTTGATTTCATTCACTCTCAATCGTACGTTTGGCCTCCGGCGCGTCCTTCATCAGACGCGCTTTTTGTTTACGATCATTTCCCTCTTTTCCAGTTAGCCCACATCCACATTGAAGCACCTGCGATGAGCAGCATGACGGCAATCATCTGTTTCATTTCTGCTTCTCTCTGATTGCATCCGAAATGTCCCAAAGTGCAAACAAGACTGCTATCAGTGTCAAACCAGTAAATGTTTTGTAAGCTCCAAAATTCATATATTTTGCAGGTAAAAATGAAGACGCCAGAGCTAATATGAAACCAAGCCATGACATGAAACGGTAAGGACTTATTTTCATTGCTTTCCCTCCAATAGCTCCGGATTCCCCCTGAACTTAATCTCTCGTTTCATTTCTCCGCCTCCTCGCCAGAAACTTCTCGCAGCATGGTGTCGAATCCAACTGAATGGCCTACTTTTGTGAAACGCTCGTCCACGTCTTTTTTGTCAAACATTGCGTCTTCAATTAGTCCACGATTAGATCTCAAAGTGTGCACATATTTCTTCCCGCGCCGAATGAAAATGAAGTCTCGCCATTTTGGGTCGCTCACCCACGGGTTTCGAATGATGTCGCCTTTAACTAACTTCATTTTTCCGCCTCCAATTTCACGATTTCGCCGGTTTTCTCAACGCGCCATACACCTAGCACCCATGCAAGGGCGAAGGTGTCCTCATGTTCAAACGTCATCCATGGAGATAAAGAAACTACTGCGGCGTAGCTCATCGCTCCGGATAGAGAGAATTTTTTGTGTTTGAGTTTTACAATCACATCGCCTACCGCTTTCGGAATAACCGGCAGATTATCTGGCAAGGATGTGCCATATTCCTCCAGATAATTTGGCTCATCGCCACAGTAGTATGGGCTTCCGGTTTCGCTGGTATATGCGTCAGAAACCTCGGCGTAGCATTCTGCTAATTTCTCCAACACGTCCCGCTTCGTCTCTGTCATAATTTCCTCCCACAAATTGGGCAATAGTTAATTGCCTTATCCAAAACGACTGATACTTCTCTAAACCGGTTCATTTGTGTGACACACAACTTTGGGTGCTGGTCTTCTGGTGATTTGATTCGTGCCTTCACCCGTCTGTACAGCTTCGTTTTGCGAACAAAGTCGAAATATTCTGTCTTATCTGAAATAGCTTTGCCGTAATGTGCATGCTTTGATTGTGGGTCGGTTTCATGACAATATGGGCAGTTTTTCTGCTTTTCGGTTTCATCTGGCAGGGCGGCGTCATAGTCCTTCATATATTTAATTAAGATTGGGTCAAACTCGCATCCACCGTGTGCTTCTTCTCCTTGAAGTCCCCAACTGTGAACATAATCGTCCCATTCTCTTAGTGCCTTCTCGAACACGTCCTGCTTCGTCTCATTGCTCATTGTCTTTCTCCTTTCTAGCTCTCACGAACCCCGCGTGTTTGAGAATAAGAATGCGATCTGCGTCAGTTATTGTGGTAGCTTCTCCATGGTTCATACCAGCTTCCCATACGGTATCACTGGGGTTTCGTTTGTATATCTCCTCAATGAAAGCTGGGTTTATCCAGCTACCGTCTTCAAGCTCAACGAATGCCATCGTCAGTCACCTCCAACTGTTCCTTGTTGTAATCGATGATGCGTTGATAGCCATCATGTGCTTGCCACGCGCAATCATACAGGCCACACAGATCAAGTTTGTTGATCGCATTGTTCGCGGCATCGATGGCCTTTTGCGCAGCGTCTATGTCGGCTTTATTCGTCATCGTCAGTCACCTCTTCTTTTTCGCAGTATTGCAAGCCGTAGTGCTCGATCTCTGCTTCGGTGAACTTGCCACGAAGTTCTTTATCCGCTGGGCAAATCGTTAACAAATCTGTATCGCCGGACTTGTAATACCAAACCTCTTTGGTATGTGGCACCTTAACGTTGTATTTCTTCTCCTTTGCCACGGTGTAGCCGTTGACGTAAGCATTCATCAGCGGCTCTTCGTCATCATCGCCATAGAAAGCAATGCTGGCTGCTGGGAACTTGCCGCTATGTGCACGTTCAACGATTTCGGCTTGCTCCTTGGTTAGGACTACCTTTTTAGGCTCCTCAACGAACGTGACAACGTGGCCGCCATACTTTTCCGCCCATGCAAGCGCAACATCAATATTTCTTACAGCGGTTCCTACCGGACTGTTCCACCAAGGTGCCGTACGCTCAACGGTCAAGTATTCCCCATCATCGTTCTTTACCGCGTACAGTTTTTCTTCACTCATTTTTCGTCCTCTACTTTCTTGATAATCAGTGGTTCCGGAATATTGACTTTAATGTCATCACCACGGGTGTTGTGCGATTCCGTGTGCTTGGCCATGTTCTCGTTTATCCATCGGATACACTGAGATTGATACTTGGCTCGATAATACTCGGTTTCTGTGTTTAATCCTGCTACTACGTACATTTGTGTGCCTCTCATTTCGCGCTGACTGACTTCACAGCCTGATCTGAATAGTCCTTGATGCTCTGCGCGTCTTTGATTGCCTGTGATAAGTCATTGTTTGCCTGTTTGGCGGCTTCTAACTGTGATGTAAGGTCGTTGATTGTCTGTTGCTTAGCATCGACCTCAGCCTGTTTCTGGGCAACTGCTTGCTGGCCTTCAACGATCTTTTGCTGAATCTGGGCATCTTTGTTTGCCATGTCGTTTCCATATTGCTGTTTTAGGGCCGCATACTGTGCCTGCGCGTCAGACAACTGATGTTGCAAATCGGACAAGCTAGATTTTGAAGCGTGAATCTTAGCCGTCAGCTTGTCGATATTGTTTTTGGTCTCCACGATGTTCTGGTGACCTTGCCAAACATTGTCGGCAATGGTGGTTGCACCGGCCCCAAACATAAGTCCTGCTAAAACAGTTACTGTAAATGTCAATTTTTTGTTCATGATTTTTTCTCCTTAATCGATCTCTTCTGCTTCAATCTCAACACGTGGTTGATCGCTGTACCATTTGCCAACATGGATTTCGACTATTTGGTTGTCGTCTTCCCACAAAATTCCGGTAAGCGCGTCCGATACAGACTTGTAGTAGTTGTCTACATCCGGCTTAACTGTCGGCCTAACTTTGCCTTCTTTTTTTCGCCTTATTAAGGCCTTACTGCCAGACTTTTGAAGCTGACGGTATATTTCCATTGACACCCTTATCGGACCGCTTAGAGGCTCAATATTGAGCTCTGACGCTACGCTCTTAACGTGCTGCTTGTAGTTTCTTGATTTAGTCGGGTCGTAAGCATGACCCATTCGCGTGAACCTCGGCCGTCCTTGTGGTACTGGGTTGCCAGGTATCGTTAGCCTTATCACGCTGGTTTCACGTCCTTCAGATAGTATTGACGTTGCTTGCCGTCAACCATCTCAACCGTTGCGATTAACTCTTTAGGCGCATTGTTTTCAAAAGCAACTGGCTTGTTAATATCTTGTCTTGCTCCTCTGGCGTTGTATCGTTCAATCCTGATGATTCGTGCCACACCGCCAAGATCACGCACGCCCATGAATACTCGATCAGGAACCATAACCAGATCACCGACCATCATTTTTGTTTTAATTGCTTGCATTTGAAGATTCCTCCTGTAGTTTCTTGCATTCTCACTCGCTAAATTGCTAACGGCTCACGATCTCTTCATGGCCGTTGTTGCGGCGCGGTAACTTGATCTCAAATTCGCTTGCAACTCGCTTCACGAACGTTGTTGACTTTCCGATCCGTTTTGCAACGTCAATCAGCGTGTTACATTGTGAGGCCGCTTCTGCAATTCCGCGTGCGTATTTGGCACGGGCTTCTTTTCGCTTTTTTGAAATCTTTTCAAGGCCATTGTTGACTGAAGTTTTCAAAGTATCGCTGTCATCAACACCAGCTACCGCACGTTTCTCGACAATCGCTTTCTTTGATACAACAATCCGGTTGTTGAACTCTTGCTTCTCGATTTTTGAGAATGCTTTGATTTTCGAGATGTCTAGCATTGCTGAGTTTTCATAGCGCTTAAGTAATTCAGCCTTGAAGTCGCGCCACACTTTGTCTCCCTGCTCGTATAAACGCACTGTTACTTGTGTCATGATTTTGCCTCCTGCTAACAATTTTTGGCTTCTGCCAAATGTGGTTTTCAACGTTTCCTTAAAATGGAAATGGATATATAATTGTGTGGTACCAAATACTCTTAACAAAGGGGTGATTCCATTGGAATCATTTTTGGTGCTAACTGTGAAGTAATGGTTTGAAGTTGTTGCGTCCTCGTTTCCTGCAAACGTTATTGTAGGTGCATCGATGCGTGCGCAAGTGGGCGTCAATGAAGCGACAACAATCGAATCAGTTCATCAGCAGTACTGGGCGACGATACCAGTGAAGTGATGAAGATGAGTGTCAGATTGTCAACGGATCAAAATTTCGCGGTCCCCAGTTGCTGACACGACTGGGGATTTTTTTAATCAGACTAATTTGTTGAGATCAAAGTCAGGAAATTCCTTTTTGATTTGCTTTAATAGCTTGATACTCGGATTAGAAAAACCGTCTTCAACTTTGATCCAGTGAGATTGTGAGCATTTGATCTTCCTAGCAAATTCTCGCTGCGTTAAACCTATAGATTTTCTAACAGACTTTAAATAAGAATTTCCGCTCATGATTTCTTCTCTCCTTGCTTATCAGGCCTCAGTTCGTCAAGGCTAACGCCTAGAGCATCCGCAATTCGGATCATCGTTGAGAATGACGGATCTTTGCTTTGACCGGTTTTGATTGAATAAATAGTTGTTGGATTTTTATACCCAGCAACTCTGGAAAACTTCCTGATACTGTAACCTTTTTCACGCATAAGCCTTTCAATGATGTGCCACATGTTTTCATCCTTTCCAATCAGAATGGCAAATCATCATCTTGGATGTCTATCGGCTGGCCATTATTAGCAAACGGATCCGTGGTATTCGCTCGTGAAGCATTTGGAGTCGTTTGACTCGCGTTCGTGGTCGCTGCTGCTGATGCATTGGCTGTTTGCTGTGATTTAGGGTTGTTCTGAGACGCCTGTCGTGACTCAAGCAAAGCAAAATTATCAACGATTACCTCGGTCACGAACACTTTCTGTCCTTGCGCGTTATCGTACGTACGCGTTTGAATACGGCCTTCGATGCCAACAAGTGCACCCTTATGAGTGAAATTTGCAAAGTTCTCAGCCGACTTGCGCCAGATCTGGCAATTTACGAAATCAGTTTCCCGTTCTCCGTTTTTGCTCTTGAATTTGCGGTCAACGGCCAGCGTGAATGATCCTGTCTCCGTGCCACTTTGCGTGTAACGCAAGTCAACATCTCTTGTCAGCCGGCCTGTTAGTGAGACACTGTTTAGCAATATGCTTCCCTCCTAATTCTTTTCGCCCAATGCTCGTAGCTTTTGCAATTGCTCAGCCAATTCGGCTCTGTCTTCTGCGGACGCTTTTTTGTGTTCTGGTTTGTAACCTGGTTTAGCCCAATCAGGCAATTTCTCATTCCGAACTGGCTTGCCGTAACGGCGCTGAGGCTGATTCGTTTTGCGTTCACTATCGTTTGCATCGACAGCAGCAACCGTGAGAAGACGCTTGCTTTCCCAGTTTTTCAAGATGCCGTTGACGTACTTGTAGTTTCTGACATTGCTTTCAACCGCAGTCCGCAGCGCATTTAGGACCAGCTTCTCAGGTTCAGGTGATCCTGCTTTTCGCATGTCAGCAACCCAATCAACAAGGCTTTCTCTGGTGAACGGTGACAGTTGTCCAAACCCGTTTCCTTCCCAGAAATTGCAAATATCAAGAATTGATGATGACGACGATGACGGTTCTCCAGCAGGTCTCTCTGCTGCCTTTACTGGAGCAGTAGTCTGTTGTCGTTTAGTTTTGTCTAGTTTAGTCTCGTCTTGTTTAGTGTATGTGCTACTGTGTTGCCTACTAGGTTGTAAACTACCTTGTAAACTGTGTTGCCTACTAGGTTGCCTACCGTGTTGCCTACTATTTGACATACTGTCATCATCTTGACTACTAGGTTGCCTACTATCTGACGTACTAAGTTTTCGTGAAATATCGATGACTGAGTAGGTCGTTGCCTTAACACCGTTAGTTTGAAAATCTATCAGCCCTGACTGCTTTAGCGCGTTACGGGATTTGACGATGCCCTGACGGCTTAAACCAGTCAACGTTTCAAGTGTTCGATTCGGCATATTGAATTCGCTTGGCCAGCCTAGCTGGTTACATTGGTAAACCAGCCCATGCCATAATGCTATCTGTCCTGTGCTTAGCGGATTAACGCTTTGCTGAATGTAGAACTCTCGAATTAGCTTGAATAAATCCATGCGGTGAGTCACCTCCTACTCGACCAGATCGTAGAGGCTGATGATCTGAGTCAGATGCTTAGTTGCCCGGCAATACTCACAGTGCTCACACCGTTTTGGTTCTTCTTCGCCGTTCTTAACGGCTTCAATGCGTGGCTGTAGTTCCTTAACTCGTTCCAACCAATAGTCCAGCAAATCTTGCGGCATTGAGACCGCCGCTTTATCTGGCGGATCCTGCTTTGATACTGCGATGATGACAGGCACGGCTTGAACGCCATATTGCTGTCGAATTAGCTCCTGATACACGGCCATTTGCAGTGGGTAGTTGTAAGCCTCAATGAAAGAACCATAGCGATGTTCTTCTGGTAGATAAAAACGCTTGTTGATGTCCATGGTGGTTTTCAAGTCAGCGAAGTATTTATGGTTATCCGCTAAGCAGTCAAGTTTGCCTTTCCAAGCCACCCCACCGATCTCGCCTTTGACAATGACTTCTTTTTTTCCTTGATAGAACTCTTTGAACTTAGGATCTGTTCGCAAAGTTCTAATCATGTTGTCAGCAACTTGATATTCTCTTTTGAGCTGTCCTTTTGTTGCACCGCGAGTTGAAATAATCTCTGGATGTTCCTGCTTAAACTTGTTGTGCGCATAGCGGCTTTGGAAGTAGCTGTGAAGATAGTTGCCGACCAACAAGGCCGTTGGGTCGCGCTTGGGCTTCCACTCGCCCTTCAATTCCGCCAAAGCCTCGGCCTCGCAAGCCATGAACTTTTTGAACCAAGTTGGGGACTGATACTGCCAATCCATGCGATTGCTGTAATAGTTTCTACTTGTTAACTTGGTTCTGGAAGAGGTTCGCGACTTCTTTGTCGGTAACCGGCCTATGCTCAGCTCGGTCTGGTTGGCTGGTTTCTTTTGGCTTTGTCTCTTTGGTTTCCTTGGCATTTGCAGCATGTTTCGGCTCCTCCTTCGGCTTGCTATCAATCAGGTCATCAAAGTTTGGCGTGACGTCCTTCGGTTCCGCGTTGTCATATTCATCGGCCGTGGTGTCATTGACGGCCCCAAGTAAAAGGTCGTTGTCAGAACTTGAGTTGATGAAGAACTTGGCAGCCCGGTTGAGCACCGTTCGCTTAGCCATTTCCTCGGGGAACTCTTGCTGAACCTTTTTGGTTTTGGCATGACTCCAGCTTTGATCAATCTGCTTCTTGGTCATGATGGTGAAGTTCTCAACGCCATTGTTATCGACGATGACAGCAAATGCTGCGGCAATAGCGTTGTCCTGATTCTCAATACGCGGCTCGAATACTTTGACGACCGTCCGGCCTCGATCAGAGCCAATTTGGAATTTATCGCCTTCCCGAACAACCTCGGCCCAAACATCCTGCACATTATCCAAACGCTTCAGGATCGCCAGGCTACCAAAGTACGAGCGCATCAGGGTCAGGTCTTTGCCGTAAGGAATGAAGTAAACCTGATTCTTAGCTGGGCTGAGACCCTGAATCACCATATTAAGCAATGCTTTAGCTTGCGATTGCGGGCTAGTTTTATCTAACAGCGATGGCCCTTTGCTGTTATCTGATAGCGTGAGCCAAGCCGAATTCAGCGCATTGCTAGGGCTATAGTTCGCCGGAAGTTTCAAGCCTTCATTCTTCTGCATCTCAGTGATGCGGTTGTTGACACTTGCTACAATTTCATTAGCCATTTCTGTTCCTCCTAGTAGTCATATTCAGTCGCGCCAAGGCTCATTAAGAAGTCAATGACGTCATATTCGTTGACGAGTTCGTCGTGGTATTCAAGGTAGGTCTCGCCATCAACCAGCGATGGCCTTGCCAATCCAGAGGTGGCTCTTCCTCTTGTCGTGCCTGGCGATTTTGATACTCGTTCAATGCCGCCGTGTTCCAATCTGGTTCAAGCATGGCGGGCACCTCCTTTTCGTGATAAACTTGACCTATAAATTAATTTGCTTTGTTTTTCATGTCCCGTGGTTGCCGCCATGGGATTTTTTTGTGCGCATTTGTTGAGCATCCGTTGACTAAGTTCGAACATCCAAAGCCAACCGCGATCAGCATGGCCTTTATAGATCACGTTTTCGACCTGATCGTGCACGTCTTGCCAATACTCTTTGGTATCTCGCATGTGCTTTCCTCCTATTCAATCCACTGCTTCCATCCGCCCACCGCCGTGGCACCGATCAGGATACCGAACATGCCAACAATAAAGAATTTCCAGAACAACGCGCTCGGGTCTAGCAGTATCGATAAGATTGCTTCTAGCATTGCCTATACCCCCTGCTGACGTGCAAACCAACGTTCCATCTTTTCTGGCTCAACACGTTGTGTCTTACCGGGACCGACAAATGGAGCACCTTTTTTCTTCCAACGGCTCACTGTCGCGGCAGAAACCTGATAGTGTGCCATAACATCTTTTGGCGTCCAATAAACTTTGGGCTTAAAGGGCTTGCGTGTCCTTTGCGGCTTAGTGGGATCGATCAGTGTAAATCCTTGTTCCATGCCTGCTCATCCTTCCTCATATAATGAAGTTTCTGGTAATGCGGGAGCCTTTCGCTGAAAAGATCCATGATTGAGATGCCTAGCATTTCGCAAATAGCATTTAGTTCGGTTAGATCTGCGACTGTGCTATCAAGTTTCTCGAATGCGTATGCTTTCAAGTTTTTAGCGTCATCGCGTGTAAAGTTGGGGTCATTAGCAAGGCCCTCAATGTCGTGCTTGATGAAAGAAGCTTTCTCCTCGTCTTCTTCTCGTTTATCGGTGACTAAAAGCCCGCGTAAATCGTGGTATATTCCGTCACCGCTAAACAGCTTAGGGATTCCTAGAAACAAGTTAGCCATTTCATAGCTTAGTTCGCTGTCATTCATCGAATTGGCAATGTCAGTAGCCTCGTTTGCTCTAATGGGAGTTCCATGAAAATAGTTGTTGATCGTTGAGCGCCCTAATTTTGCTGCATAAGCGATCACCTTCTGTGGCGTGTTGGTTCTAGTAGCGAACCTATTCAAAGGGCTACTAATTGTTGCTTTCATACGTTCCACTTCCTTTAAAAGATGAAATATTGGTGGATATTGATTCATGCTAGAGAGGGCTATGATTAACCCATAGCAAGTTGATCAGAGACGTTCCGTTGAACCTCCTTATGATCTAGTTCAATGATTTGCATCAAGGTATTGTCATCGAATGCTGACCAATAAGATGCAGTGTGTTCTGGATGATCTGTGGTCAGATCCTTAATCATGTCCTTACGATCCATGTGACTCACCTCCTTAACTTGAAAACTGAATATTGTGTGATTGCCTCCCGCCGAGTGCGATAATTGCATCGAAGGGAGGTGATAAAAATGTGGGACGTAACCTTCATAAATACCCAGACCGGTTTGCCGAAGACCATTTATGGAGTGATTTCGATCGTCGCAGAGATGGGAGACAAGACCGAACAATTCAGTCCGCTAACCCTCGTTCACGAAAAAGCAAGACTACGCGGATATTCGTTTACGGTCTTCACTGTCAACGAAGATCCATTTTCACTAGGCACTAACTGGATTCCAGAAAGTGCTGATGGTGACTAATCTTTCGGGGCATCCTTCGGGGTGTCTCTTGTATTTACAAGCACAGCCACAAGCAATGTTCCGTAGGATTTGAAGCCGTCGTACCTGTCATACAAATTCGTCAAGTGTATATTTTGCAGCTTTTGGTCTCCAGACTTAAGATGTTCAGTTATTTCCTGGGTGAGTTCTTCCCAGCTTTGAAGCTGTCTCTTGTCATGTTCTTCCCAGTTTTGAATCTGGTGTTCGTCGTGTTCTTTCTTGCTCATCGTGTCACCTCCTCTCGCTGAGCGGGAATGTGTTTACTTAAAGTTGACTGATATTCCAAAAAAATAAGATCCGGCTTTGTTTTTAATGCAGTGGCAATTTTAAATGCCAATTCATAGCTGACACGGCGTTCTCCGCGTTCGATCAATGAATAATATCCTTTGCTAATGCCAATCATATTTGAAATATCTTGCATTGTAAGATGAAATTCCTTGCGGCGTTCTTTCAGCTTTTCGTTCAAATGATCACCTCCTAATCAACTTTATGTAAACACTATAATCTACAATTAGTAAACTGTCAACTAAAAAAGTGAACTTTTTTTAAACTTTGTTGAGTTTACAATTTGTATACACTATTCTATTCCTATGAGGTGATATGATGAGCTTCGGAGAAAGACTAAAAGAACTTAGGAACGAAAAGAAGATGACCCAATCTGATGTCGGAAAAATTATAAATGTCAGCAAAGCGTCTGTTTCTTTATATGAAAAGAACGAAAGAACTCCTGACCAAGATTCTATTAAGAAACTAGCCAGTTACTTTAATGTTTCTACCGACTTTTTGCTTGGGGTTACTGATGTTCGCTCAAAGCCGGAGCAAATTGACATATCAGATTCAAAAAATGACACCATCATGACTTTTGAAGGTCGCCCCATTCCGCCTGAAGATCTTGAGATAATCAAGAGACTTCTTCGAGGTGGCAAACATGATGACTGATTTTACTAGTGACATGCTGAGAGAGGTTTTAAACTACGGATTTGACCGTGGAGTTGGGGCTGAGCTGACATATCAGCTGAAGCCGTACACTCCGTCAGTTTCTAATCCTGAAACACGTTGGATCGCGGTTAATATGAACTGGCACAAGCCTAAGCAATTGCCTTATCAGGCTGCACACGAAATCATGCACGTTCTACATCAAGATCCAGCTTGTCTGTATTTCTATTCAGCATCAAAAAATAGTATTGAAGGTGAAGCTAACATAGGAGGAATCCAGATTCTCGTTCCCTTATACTTTGCTTACATCGATAAAGAAGATGCTAACCTGAATCAATTTATGGAAGCTTTTGACATTCCTGCACCAATGGAAGACACTGCTTTGGAAGCAATAAAAGAATTTTACATTAATTAATTGTTAGTCCAGATACGGAAGACGGTAAAAGCTGAAAACTATTTATGGAGGAAAACAAAATGGCAAAAAAGGTAATGGGTGCTGACGGTAAGCAATATAAGGTGAAGAAGCCTTTTTACAAACGTGTGTGGTTTTGGATATTGGTTATTGTTGTGGTAGCAGCAATTGGCGGTGGCCTCAACAATAAGGGCAAATCAAGCAGCGAATCCACGGAAAAAACCGCAGTTAGCAAAACGGATAAATCATCTTCAAGTACATCAAAAAAGGACAGCGGCAAGATTACTCGAGCAGACTTTGACAGCATCAAATTGGGTGATTTGATGGAAAACGGCAATGGTGGTGCCAAATTAGATGATTTAAAAGCCCAGTTTGGGAACCCGTCCTCTACTTCGAGCAGTACCACAAATGGAGTTAAGACTGATCTTGTAACGTGGACTAATGTTGAGGGTGGCTGGGGAGCTAACGTAATTGTTTCCTTCACCGACGGAAATGCGTTCAGCAAGAATCTTACTGGCTTCAAGTTAGGCCGCAAGCAAAAGATTACTTTGGCAGATTTCAACGCGTTCCAGGACGGTACAAAATACGCTGACTTCACCTCAAAATGGGGACAACCCGACTACTACAATGAAAGCCTTATCGGCGGTCAAAAGAATGTTGTGGCCGGTTATACATCTGGTGTAAAAGGTGATCTGGGTTCCAACTTCAACGTGACCTTTACAAATGATGCTTTAAGCGGGAAAACCCAGTCCAATATGAAATAGCCCTTTTACAGGCCCCTACTTGGGGCTTTTGCTGGGCACAAAAATAGCCCCGGTGGCGAGGGCTAATAAGCAAACCAAGTAAACACGGTCAGTACAATGTAAGGAGATGTCTGACACGAAAATTGAAACAATGTGTGCCGAATGCCGCGATTATAAATCTAGTGCTGTCGCGGAAGTAACTGATGACGAATCACTGAAATTTATATGTCCTAGGGGTCATACATTTCATGCAGTATTACGCACCCCTCTGTATGTTCCGATATTTGAAAATGCTTTACGAGCGTATGATGATGAAGAATACTATGAGTGCTATCTAAGCGCAGTTACGAGCTTGGAAAAATTCAGAAACACAGCTATCAAAGCTTACTTTTGGTCAACAAACAACCACAAACCAATGGACAAAATCATTGATAAATCACACGCTATCAAGTATTCAGAAAGATCTATTGCTTCGTTTGCAACGATTTCCCTACTACTATTTGGAGAATCAGCAATTCCTATGTTGAACAAAATGTACGATTCCACAGAAAAACGCAACAGAGTTATTCACGGGACTTTAATCCCAACAAAGGGTCTTTGCGAAGAAGTAATTAAGAATGTTTACCAAGTCGTCAAGTTTTTCCAAATTAGCTGGATTGACGACGATGGGTACTGTCCCATCTCAAATTATCAGGATGCGATTGCCACGGATAACTATGAGGCAATTATTAGCAACAAAAAAGAGCATGAGCTCGCAGTTCTTGTAGGAAAACTTTACACTCTGTCAGCTATACAAGTGGTACATAAGGATAAAGAACTAGACGTAGAATTCAATCGAAGCTTCAAAATAATCATGGATATCCACCACAGAGTTTTTTGGTGATCATATAGATAATGAATCAGGTTGGATAACCAATTGCCCACTACTTTTTTCAAAATAGACATTGTCATCAATAACAGCCGGACGATCATCTGAAATACCCTGAATTCTGATTGTGGAATCACTGGGTAAAGACTCTAAATATTTCACAAAATCCTTCACCTTGACAATTCCATCTTTCAAATCATATGAATAACTATAACCTAGCTTGTCTTCATTCATCATCATCGCTCCTCTATGTGAATGTCTAGTTATCTTTCACTGATTATATCATAAAGAATTTCGTACTAATCATTCAGAACGTCATCACCGCCGAGATCCGGGATAAACTACATCCAGGCTCGTAGCTTTAAAACTCAGTTGAACTTGCGTTGTGTCGTTCAGCGCAGGATGAAGCTGTATATCATTGACCAGGTTAATTTCGGTTCCATTTACAAAAACATGTCCTTCTTTTATCTCAACACGATTTTCCATTTTAGTCACTGCCCTTCTAGTCGCTAATGAACAATATTCATCTAATTATAGCAAAAATGAATTTGATTCACCATCAACGGTTAAAAACATAGCTACTCGTATCAAATTAATAGTTAAGATAGGAGTATTACTTATGGCAAATTCTACGATCAGGCAGGCCGATATACTGTTAAGAGAGTGTACCGTTATGCAGGTAGCTACGCTTGATACCGATACCGGTTTTCCTAATATAGTTTCGCTAACACCACTTAAATCACACCGATCGCTGAAAGAAATCCTTTTTTACACTGATCGCGACACTACTACCATTCAAAACGTCCTAGAGAAGCCTGTGGTGGCTGTTTACTGCTTCAATGAGCTACACCACTCATCGTTGCTATTGCGTGCAAAGGCCGTTGTATTGACCGCTGAGGAGGCCATACCAAGCTTTACGGAAAGCCTCAATTCTTTTCAAAAATCGTTACAGTATGATCGACCCGTCATCATCCGTTGCAACCCACTAACCGTCAAGATCAGATACAACAATGACATCGAGTTCAGCAAGCTAAACGAAATCTAAGCTCAGTTCTTGGAGATGCACTTATGAATGGTCCAGTTACATTAAGTGAGGCACACTTCATTGGCCTCATCATTGTTCTTATAGGCGTCTACTTAGCCTTATTTGGCCACAAACACCGTTGGGTATATTGGCTCATTGACCCAGACAAACCCGGCAGCAGCCTCTGGTTGGCAGCCGTTTTCATCATTATCGGCGTGCTCATGATGATGGTTAGAAAGATGCAATAATACGACTTCATAAAGGGGGGCTAGTTTTCAGACAAAGAAATAGCCTTCCGCGGAAGGCTGCGTGGGCGATGAAGCAAAACTAAAAATTAAACTATTTGAAGGAGAATAAAATGGAAGACCATAATCTGCATGATGAGGCTGAAGCCGAAAAGAAACTGAGAGAGTATATCTATGTTGACACCGACTTAATGAATTCCTTATTAGCCCAGTTTGACGAAGGCTTGAGCACCCTGACTACGCGTATGAATGAGAAAACCTCCATACTGACTCAGGTCGCAACTAAAGGTGGAAGAAAATCCGCAAAAATTAGCGGCGGAGTCCCAGGGATAGCAAATGGTTCAGGATCGGCCGAAGATAGCCACTCTATGGCAGACGAAAGTTCAACACATAATAGGCATCAGTATTCAGAGAATATAGTATACGGTGATTACGGGGTCGAGATCCTTGAAGGCTATCTAAAAAAACAATTTGTTCCTGTTGAGAATGCGGAACCAGGAGACTTGGTACTTTACAAAGATAGCTTTTCCTTATACGACTTCGATTCTCTTGAAGCCGGTACCAACCCTGAAATTATTGATCCAGTGCTGAGATTGTCTACAGATAATGTTTCAGAAGAAAAGTTAGATGGTTACAAAAAACAGCTGAGAGTTATCCAAGCAAGGACAAGGAATGCCAGCAACGCGAAAATGCAAATAGATGACATGAAGAAGAAAATCCAAAAAGCAGAACAAAAGATAACAGAGGACAAAAGCTCGCAAGAGAATTTTAGAAGTGTTTATGCAATGGTGAACTTCTTTTCAAAAAGTATGCCGAATAGTGTCATTGTTTCCACTGAGCAAACCGTTGTTTTTGCACAAAAGTCTCTTTTTAGATTAAGCCCATCACAACTTCAAATGCTACAAAAAAATCCACGAACCCTTTATATAATGGGAATCGTGGAAAACAAATCAGATAATACAAATTGGAAACACCAAACTCTTACAAATTCTCAATTGGCACCCCGTGATATTGGTGCGATTGCAAGTTACTTGTCATCAATCGCATTGACTAACTTTGGCATTTCACAAAAAGAGGATTCTTTAAGAATTCGGCCTATCTCTATGTATTTTTAAATGTCGTTTAGGTCCTTGGTGTTCCGCACTTGGTTTGGTGGTCAGAGAAGCTTTCTTCATTTCACGATCAATCTCTTCTTGCATTTTCTGAATTTTAGAGTCTTCACGTTCGTAAGTTTTTTTAAGCGACGAATAAAGTTTAACCGCGTCTTGGATTTTGAAAGCCTTCATCATGCCACCACCTTTCCATGCAATCATAATATAAAAGTTGCAAACGGTCTACCAAAAGAATCTATCCATTTAGAACCAACGGAGCCTTGTTTTTAATGAGGCTTTTATTTTAAGGACATAACGAACATACGTTTGAATTACAAGCTCTAAGAGTTCAAAAGAAGTGCGATATCATGGCATCAATTAGCTCATATAAACTAAAAGATGGCAAAAAGGCCTGGGAATTCTATATATTCGCTGGTGTTGATCCGCAGACAGGAAAAGAAATAAAGATCCATCGGCGAGGTTTTCCAACCGAAAAAATAGCCCAGCAAGAAGCAACTTTAGCTGAGTCCGAAATAATCAGAGGCCACTCTCACTACCAAACTGAAAGAATTTTAATGGCTGATTATCTTAATCAGTGGATCACCAAGCTTAAGGTTAATGTAAAAGAGGGATCCATGATCATCTATCGATATAACCTCAAGAAATACATTATCCCCAAAATTGGGGATATTCGACTGGCCAAATACACGCTTAAGGAACATCAGGAGTTCATCAGCAGTCTATTCAATGATGGCTTGTCTCTTAACACAGTAAAGCTCATCAATGGAACATTGCACAATGCGTTAAAAAAAGCCGTTGCAATTGGTTACATTACCAAAAACCCTACCGTTGGTGTCGAGTTCAGTGCGTATGCTAAAGACAATTCCAAAAAACTTCACTTTTGGACAAAAGATCAAGTTGGATCTTTTATAGAAGCAGCTGAAGAAGATAAAGAGCCCATGTGGCTATCATTCTTTGTGACGCTGATTGACTGCGGGCTTCGTGTGGGTGAAGCCATGGCTCTTCGCTGGTCAGACATTGACTTCAACAAAAATACCTTATCAGTCAATGCAACACGAATCTATCGTGCTGAAACTGGATCAAACGCTGGCAAAATAGCGCTTGATCGTCCCAAAACATTAAGCTCTAAGAGAACCGAATACATGACCGCTCGAGTAAATGATCTTCTTCAACAACAATATGAGCGCCATTTCAGTCACGGCAATGTACAAGGTTTTCGGTTTTCTACTAGCCACAATAACGATTTTGTCTTCACCTATTCGTCTGATGCCAAGTTTGGACAACCGCTCCGATCTCGAGCAACTACCGGTGCTTTTAATCGCATCACCAATCGGGCTGGACTTCCTCACATCCGTATCCATGATTTAAGACACACGCATGCCGTTTTAATGCGTGAGGCAGGATTAAGCCTTGATGACATCAAAGATGATCTTGGGCATAAAGACATTTCAACCACTCAAATCTATGCTGAAATCTCTCCGGCAAAAAAGAAAGAAAACCATCAACAATTCGAAAAATACCTAAATCAGTGAACACAAAAAGAGCTCCAGAACCTGTGTATAAGTCCGAAGCCTTCACCAAAACTTCACCACGGACTTTTCTAACATGATTCTGGAGCTCTTTATTTACCTTATTTCAAAACGCGCAAGCCCTTGCGATTAAAGGCGTGCGTTCAATTCCTTGGTCATATCCTCATAACCCGGACGGCCGAGCAACGCGAACATGTTCTTCTTGTAAGCTTCAACACCAGGCTGGTTGAATGGGTTGATCCCGTTCAGGTAGCCGGAGATGGAAACTGCCGCTTCAAAGAAGTAGATCAGATAGCCTAAGGTGTAGGCATCTTGTTTCGGAATGGAAATGGTCATAACTGGGACGCCGCCATCTGTGTGGGCCAGAACAACGCCTTCGTAAGCTTTGCGGTTAACGAAGGACATCTTCTTGCCAGCCAAGTAGCCGAGGCCATCGAGGTTTTGAGCGTCGTCAGGAATGGTTAGGTCGCGGTTAGGTTCTTCAACCCACACAACGGTTTCCATCAGATTGCGGAGACCTTCTTGAATGTATTGGCCGAGACTGTGCAGGTCAGTACTGAAGTTAGCGCTTGAAGGATAGATGCCTTTTTGATCTTTACCTTCAGATTCGCCCATTAATTGCTTCCACCATTCGCCAAGGTATTGCAAGGTTGGTTCGTAGTTTTCGAGCAGTTCGGTGGTGTAGCCTTTGCGATATAAAATGTTACGCAAAGCTGCATACTGATAGGCTTCGTTTTCTTTCAAATCAGCTGATGCATAGGCTTTTCGACCATCACCGAGACCGCGCATCATTTCGTCAATGTCGCCGCCAGCAACTGCGATTGGCAACAAGCCAACTGCTGACATCACTGAGAAGCGGCCGCCAACGTCATCAGGAACCACGAATTCTTCGTAGCCTTCCGCATCGGCTTCTTGCTTCAAAGCACCCTTGGCCCGATCGGTTGTCGCATAAATTCGTTCCTTGGCACCATCTTTACCATACTTTTCGATTAACTTAGCCTTCAAAATACGGAAAGCAATGGAAGGTTCAGTCGTGGTACCGGACTTGCTGATGACGTTAATCGAGAAGTCACGATCGCCGATAATGTCGAGCAAATCAGCTAAATAAGTACCGGAGATTGAGTTACCCGCAAAATAGACTTCTGGGAACTTCAGCTCAGGATCAAGGTTACGGAAGGTTTGGGAAAGAAAATCAACTGCCATCCGTGCGCCTAAATAAGAACCGCCAATCCCAATCGCAACAAAGACCTGGGAATTGCCTTGAATCTTCTTGGCCGCAGCCTTAATCCGGGCAAATTCGTCCTTATCATAATTGACTGGCAAATCGAGAAAACCACGGAAATCCTTGCCGGCACCTGTACCTTCACGCAATTCCTTGTCAGCTGCAGTTACTAACGGCTGCATCTGTTCAAGTTCATTCGCGTGAACGAACTTATCCAGCTTAGATGAATCAAATTTGATGTACGACATCGTGTGCGTTCCTCCTCTAAATACGTACCTTACCGTGAAACTTTTGATCAAACCGGCATCGCCATCAAAAATAGCGGCACCGCTTCCAACCAAAAGTTTACGCCAGTGCAGTACGCTGTTCAAATTCACACTCTAACAAGTTAACTTTAAAATTGAATTTGTAAAAAAGCAAGCAATCCAGCAACTTCTCATCAGATTACTTTGCTTTCATGATCCCTAAAACGACCCCGCCAAGAATGACGAGAGCCGAACCGCAGCTGACCCAGATCATTTCCTTACGCGTCTTATGCTCACCAAGTAAGTAAATGGATCCAAACGTTGAAATAACGATGCCCATTTGTGAAAGTGAATAGGAAACTGCCAGTCCGACATTTGCCATTGACAACAGCATGAACACATTACCGGTCCCCCACAAGAGTCCGGTTAAAACATTCTTCGCAGTGGCTTTAGCAAAAGGCTCATGCCCGATACTCATCAACAAAGCGCCAATAATCATCCCAAGCGATTGCGGCATCACCACTGCCAAAGCACCAAGCTGGCCGGCATTGACAATAATCGTGTAGCCGGCATAACCTGCTGTTGAAATCAGTAACGTCCGCAAACCCTTAGCGACGCCGGTTTCCGAGGTGAAGTCATCATTTTGCTCCCGCCGCGAAGTCAACGTCGCACCAATAATTAGTAACGCCAGCGCCAAGATGCCAAGCAACACATCACGGCCAGTATGCCATTCATGAAACAGCAATGCACCGGCCAACGTGGTCGCAATCAGTTGCATGCCGGTTGAAATTGGCATGGTCATTGAGACACCCATATATTTCATAGACTGAAACTGTTGTCCCTGTCCTAATGCCCAAAATAACCCCGAAATAATGCCAAGCAGCCAGGTCTTAGCGTCAAGAACCGGATGCATGATCAATAACGTGCCAACGCCAAAAACCAGCGCGCCAAACGTCATCCCCAAAGTCTGCTGATAGGCATTGCCGCCAAGTTTGCCACTGACCAAGCCAATGGAACCCCAAGCAAGTGCCGGGATCAACGCAAGTAAAAATACCATAATGCGCCTCTTTCTTTATCGTATCGTTTAACTGAGTACGAATACACCTGCTTAGAAAACTTCATATAAACGACTTTACACGTGAGATGAACGTGGGTTTCTTCCATAGAAAGTCTTTATACAGAAGCGCCTGCAGATATACGCGCTTTTTATCGAAAATAGAACACAAAAAAATATTCTATCGTTCTTTTCCCAGCAAAACAAGTCGAATTTTTCGCGCAGGTAGGCGGTTAGTGCTGGGAAAAATTGCTTGACTGCTTCAATTGAAACGACCGCCGTCTTAACCTTTTGGATGCAATAACCGGTAAAAGGCATATCCCAAAATAGCGCCGATAACATTAAAGATGACGTCATCAATATCAGCAACGCCGCTAATCAGCAAGAATTGTAATGTCTCGATACTTAATGATGTGATAAGTCCGATCCCGACAACGGCAAACAAGCGCCGCCGATGCACACTGACCCAAGGAATGCCAAAGCCCAGCGGCATAAACCAGGCAACATTGCCTAACGACTGATACCATAAGTCAAAATGACTGGCGGCCTGCCGCAATTTCAGCGTTTCGACCATGGGCTGTAGATTAATGACAGAAAGTGAGCGTTGCCAATGAAAAACCAATTGCCACGGATAGTACACATCGCGAAAAACCGTGAGTGCAAACAGTAGCATCAAATAGCCGACAAACAATCCCAATTTCAGTTCGCGTCCGAATGTCGTTCGCCGATGATGTCGAACCAGCCAGAGGCATCGCAAAACGGCAAACACTAATAGGTAAAGGATGGTCTTGTCCAGACTAAAAATAATGAGCCGCACCAAAGGAAAATGGTTCACCTGACTCAAAGACGTTGAATTAATCCAGTTATAAAATGGCCCCAAAAAAAGCATGGCGATACCTCCAGTTGCCATTGTAGCAAACACAACGCGTGATACCCACAAGCGTTGCAACTTTTAAAGACTCCATAAGAATCAGCCGTCAATGCCTAGGTTAAGGCAAACTGCGGTACGCTATTGAATACAGCAATTATCATTGGCGGTTCCCCGTTCACCAGCCCGGAACCTGTACATAAGAACCTTAGACGCAATGATCAAAAGCCTGTGAGCACGCTCAAGGTTACTAGTCTGCTTTTACGCCCATAACGCGCTCCCCGGCGCAGAAGTCTGCGTGTAAGGACCTTATCCGCAATGGCCAAGACCGGGCCATTACGGATAAGGCCGCTTACACTCCGACTTCTAACCGCGCCGGCTCGCGCTTACCGTCTCTTTTTGTGCAATTGCCGTTTTGCGGGTACAATGACAAAGAACAAAGTGGAAAGGAGTTGCCGCTTTGAAACGGTTACGACTCAATCAACTTTTACAATGGGTACGCAATACTCGAATCGGCTTCTTAGCCCTGCTGCTTTTTTTATTGTGGGCAAAAACGATTTTCGGGTATTTCGTTGACTTCTCGCTCGGGCTGAATGACCCGCTGCAGTATACCCTACTCATCTTAAATCCGCTGGGAACGGGCATCATTCTCCTGTCATTAGGGCTATACCCTAAGCATGCCCGCCGCGGTTACGCTATTGGCCTGCTCGTCTACATATTAAGTACGTTATTATTGCTCGCCAACATCCTTTATTATCGTGAATTTACCGACTTCTTGACGGTCACAACGATTCTTGGTGTGTCAAAAGTCAGCCAAGGACTCGGCGCCAGTTCTTTAAGCATGGTCAAACCCCACGATTTAATTTATATTCTGGACATTGTGATCGTAATTTTAGCTTATTTAGGTTACAGCATCTGGAATATTTGGCGTTACATCCATAATCAACGGCTTAAGTGGCCGCATTTTGGGCTGTCGTTGGATACTAGCCGCCTGCCCTTCCATCTGCCCCAAGCGGTGACGGTTTTTGGCATTGCCTTTTTTGCTTTGATGACGGCAGTGAGTGAAATGAATCGACCACAGTTGCTGACGCGGACCTTTGATCGTAATTACATCGTCAAATATCTCGGTTTGGCGCCTTTTACAATTTACGACGCAGCTAAAACGGCGCAAAACAATCAGGTACGGGCTCAGGCAGACAGTGCGAATCTCGATCCGGTTCTACAATACACGCGTTCGCATTATGCTGCTCCTAACGCTAGCTATTACGGAGCCGCTAAAGGCAAGAACGTGATCATCATTCACCTTGAAAGCTTCCAACAATTTCTGATCGGTCAAAAAATCGATGGTCAAGAAGTAACACCATTTCTGAACTCGTTGATTAAAGAAAAAGACACGTTAAGCTTCAATAATTTCTTCCATCAAGTCGGACTCGGCAAAACCAGTGACGCGGAAAATATGCTGGAAACCAGTACGTTCGGGATTGCCAATGGATCCTTGTTCAGCAGTCTGGGAACGGAAAATACGTTTGAAGGCGCCCCGGCAATTTTAAATCAACGCGCTGGCTATACCAGTGCTGTCTTCCATGGCGGCTCCGCTTCATTTTGGAATCGCGATAATGTTTATAAGAGTCTTGGCTATAACAATTACTTTTCCGGTAACTTCTATAATCATGATGAAAAAGCGGCCACCGAATATGGGATTAAAGATAAATTGATGCTGGCAGAAACACCGAAGTATTTAGAGCATCTCCAGCAACCGTTTTACACTAAAATTATTACGACCAGTAACCATAATCCATTTTATATTACCCAGGCGGATTCGGATTTCCCGGATGCCGGCACTGATGACGCGACGATCAACGGTTACTTCAAGACGGCTCACTACCTCGATGAAGCACTAAGGGAATTCTTTAATTATCTGAAAGCCAGTGGTTTGGAAAAGAATTCACTCGTGATGCTGTATGGCGATCATTTTGGCATCAGCAACGATCGTAATACCACCTTAGCGCCATTGTTAGGTAAAGATGCCAGTGACTGGAATGGCTTTGACGATGCCCAACTGCAGCGGGTTCCGCTAATCTTCCACATGCCGGGTCTTAAAGGCGGCGTGAACAATACCTATGGCGGTGAAATTGATGTTCTGCCGACGCTACTGCATTTGCTTGGGATCAGCAGTAAGCGCTACGTCCAATTTGGTACCGATCTGCTTTCCAACCAGCATGACAATGTCGTTGCTTTTCGAAATCACATTTTTGTCACGCCGAAGTACACTGTTTTAGGCAGCAAAGTTTATGATAATACGACTGGCAAGCTCGTCACCATGACGCCAGCCTTACAAGCAACCATTGATAAGGAGCAGAAATCAGTCGACACGCGGCTCAGTCTATCCGATGACGTTGCTAATCGTAATCTATTGCGTTTCTATGTACCATTAGGCTTTAAACCGATTAATCCCAGCCAGTATGATTACAATCAAAGTCTCAGCAATGTGCTGTCAATTGAACACGGTCGCGGCAGCAAGAGCACGAGTCTTTATAGCGAAAATAACGACCAATCAACAACCGGACTTTATCAAACCGATGCGCCTGAATTAGCAGATGACACCTCACCGATCACCGATTTTCCGGAAAAAGTTCAAAATCAAACCGATTCATCCGCTAGCAGCAGTGCATCTAGCAGCTCCAGTACCCTCAATATCAAGAATAACCAGCTCAAATGAATCAAATAACATAGTGAATGCTCGGTTTATGTTCACACTTTGTTCAAATTCATTGCTTATACTGCTTGTGAGGTGAACGGGTAGATGCATTTCTTTGAGCGAACGTTCTCGGGTTTCCGTTATCATCGCCGTTATTACTTTGTGATGATGCTGCTGTCAGTTGCGTTCTGCTTGATCAGCATCATGCTGATAACGAGTGAAATGATCGACCAATCCGCACAAAGCGCTTTTTTACAGCGGCTAAATTCTTTTGGTGCCCAAAATAAACAAACGATTCTGCTAAGTACGCAAGTTGGCCAAGCCCATATTAAAATGATGCAAATCACGCAAACATTATTAAATCGTGTCGTCATCATTAATGGTGTTTGCTGGTTGATCGGGACGGCCTTGCTGTGGTTTCTGCGACGTTCTGAAACCGATGCGCTTTATTTGGTCGGCAAAAGCAGCATGTCCATCGGGTTACAATATGCGTTTGAAGCATTTTTCAGTTTCTTAATCAGCTTTATCATTAGTGTTTTTCTGATTATTTTATTTAATGATCAGCTGATTCAGCTTCTGACCAATGCGAATCGTTCTGCTTTTGGTCATCTTTTACAGGAAGGCTATCGTGGAATTGACATGAATCACGCCTTTCAGCAACTCTTTGCCCGTCACCTAACTGGCTTTACGCGTGAAACCTTATTCTATTACGGCGGTAAAACGGACGACCTCACCCAACCGGCCGGCTTCTTGACAACATTGAGAAACGGCCTTGGCGTGATTTTCGTCACCAATCTAGGCTTGGTAACCCCGCTTTCGATTATTCGCAAACGGCTTGTCATGCCGCGTTAGGAGACAGCTATGTTATTTCGGTCAAAGCAGCTTGATATCTATCGTGAAAGACTTGCAAAGCTTTTCGCGCCCAAAACGATTCAATATTTATACGTCCCGGATGAGGAAGCACTGACCGCATTACGCGACCAATATATCAAGGATTTTATTAATGGTGGCCTCATCAAGCAACTTGCTTTCATCAGTAGTCGCGACACTGGTATCTTGGATTATCTCAGTGTTCGGAATAACCTTTGCATCAATGGGCACACTAAGCATACGGACTTTTTGCCGGAATGGCTTGCCAATACTTCTCCGGTTCTCGATCAACCCGCGGCCACTTTAAACACGTTGCAACGGATCTATTTGCAATTTTATCGTGGTTTGATGGGTAAAAAACGATATTTACTATTAAGCGGTCATGCCGAGATTTTTGATCCGCAAGTTACCCGCGAGTTCTTAACCGAAGCCAACCATGCTTTGCAACAAACCGAAAGCTGCTTATTGGTCCTGACAACCGATCAATCGCTGCTCAGTGCCAATCCTCAAAATGCTTGGCAACAACCACCTGTCTTATCATTACATGCCGTCACCAAATGACCTTGCGAAGTTACATTGCAAGGTCTTTTTTTGCGATTATTGTCACCGGCACCGATTTTGAAAAGTTAGCGCTAGCGTACCAGATAACGACTGTCGTTCAAATTTAAAATTTAAACACAAAAATTGACCCTAGAAAAATTCTAGCGTCAATTTTCGTTATCATATTCTGAGCAAACTTGTGAAACTAAGCCAGTCCAACGCGCTTGAAGATTTCATCAACATGCTTGAGATGATAGTGATAATCAAACGCATCGTCTAAGTCAGCCTCGCTTAACCGGCCCATAATTTCCGGATCGGCTTCTAACAGCGGCCGGAAGTCGCGGTGCTCGTCCCATGCAATCGCGGTCTTAGGCTGAACTAGGTCATAGGCTTGTTCCCGACTCAAACCACTTTCGATGAGTTTTAACATCACTCGCTGGCTATAAATCAAGCCGTGTGTGAGGTTCATATTGGCCTTCATCCGCTCTGGGAAAACATCCAGATGATCCAAAATACTCGTGAAACGGTGCAGGATGTAATCTAGCAAACCGGTTGCGTCCGGCAGCATGATACGTTCGGCACTGGAGTGGGAAATATCGCGTTCATGCCATAGTAGGACGTCTTCTAGTGCCGGCGTTTCATAGCCGCGAATCACCCGCGCCAATCCGGAGACATTTTCCGAGCCGATTGGGTTACGCTTATGCGGCATCGCACTGGAACCTTTTTGACCCTTATTAAAATGTTCTTCGACTTCATGTACTTCGGTCCGCTGCATATGGCGAATCTGCAAGGCAAACCGTTCAACTGAGGTGGCAATCAGGCCCAGCGTCTGAATGTAATGGGCATGCAGATCACGCGGCAATACCTGAGTTGAAATCTCCTGTGCGCGAATGCCTAACTGCTTGGTCACATAAGCTTCCACAGCTGGCGGCGTGTTGGCAAAAGTCCCGACCGCACCGCTGATCTTTCCTGCTTCGACATCACTTGCCGCATCTTCAAATCGCCGAATATCGCGATTCAGTTCTGAATACCAAGTGGCAACAACCAGACCGAATGTTGTTGGCTCAGCGTGAACCCCGTGTGTCCGTCCCATCATAACCGTATCTTTATGGGCTTTTGCCAGTTTCGCCAAACTTGCTTTTAATGCGGCTAAATCCGCACGTAGAATCTGGTTAGCCTGTTTAAGTAAGTAACCTTGAGCCGTATCGACCACATCGGTACTGGTTAAGCCAAAGTGCACCCACTTTTTCTCTTCGCCAAGGCTTTCGGAAACGTCCCGCGTAAATGCGACCACGTCATGGTGCGTGACCGCTTCGATTTCGTGGATTCGATCGACATCAAACTTGGCGTTGGCCCGTAAAGCTTTAACATCGGCTTCCGGAATTTCGCCTAGTTTCGACCAGGCTTCAGCCGCTAAAATTTCAACTTTCAGCCATGCAGCATAACGATTTTTTTCTGACCAAATTGCCGCCATTTCAGGACGACTATAACGCGGAATCACAGGTGGTTTCCTCCTCTATTGTAAGCGCCATGTTCTATACTCATCATCGTATCACCGGTGAGCGTGCCGACTTTTCCATGCAGCCGACACGCTCGAGAACCTTCACTGAATCACAAAATGTCCCGTGGCATTGATACTGTCTTTTATCGCTTTCAAATCACCAACGATTTCAATCTCGCCGACTAACTCATTGCCAGTCGGATAGAAAGCAAACCGCCAATCCGGCTTAATTTGAATCTGCGTCAAAACCGCATCCATGTCTTTTTGCCGTAACGGAATCGCAACGCCATCTTCGGCCAATTCCAGTTCTGGCAGCGGCCAGTCGAGAATCGCGCGCAGATGTAGTTCATATTCCGAAATATCGCTGGTACATTGCATGAGGTGACCATACAATTTTGGCCCCGGGAAAACCCGTTTGACGTACAGGGTCCCGTTAGCCGCCAAGAAAAATTCAAGACTGAAAATGCCATTATAATCAAGCTTCTTGGCAATTTTTTCTGCAATGCGGCGAATCTCAACAATTACCGCCGGATCAACGTCAGCCCGAACCGAAGATGCTTTGAGTTGATGATGTTCAAAATAATTCTGAATCACCGGCCCAATTCGGATTTCTTTATCGGCCTTGGCGACCATGACGGCAACTTCTTTAATATTTTGCAAATAGGCTTCCAAAATGTACGGACGCTGCTGCAGCAATTGTTTGGCACGATCGACATCCGCCGGGGTTGCCAGCAACAACTGCTGATCCACGCCCATCCCCTTTTGAATTGGCTTCAATAAGGCCGGATAGCCAATGGTGTCAATTGCCTCATTAATATCGCTAGGCGTGATGACTTGGGTATATGGCAGAATATTCATGTTGAGATCGTCAAGAAAGACCTTTTCCAAGTACCGATCCTGGGTCACGGTCAAAATATCGGTTCCTGACGGCAATTGACTGCTGGTTGCTAATTCAGCCAATACAGCGCCGTCAACGTTTTCATCGGTAAAGGTCATGACCGTACTCAGTTGCGTCAACTCTTTTAATGCTTCCCGATCATCCGCTTGCCCGACCAAAGGAATATCGGCTTTTTCCAAAGCAATATCCGTTTGCGTCGGTGCTAAAACCACAGTCCGCATGCCCATTAAGCTAGCAGTATCAGCCATGCGAAAAGCTGATACGCCACCGCCAATAATGCCGATGGTTGCGCCTGGACTAATAAATTGCGTCACAATTGTTCCTCGCTTTGACTTTATTTGTCTGAATCCTGTTCGTTTAACCCGCGATCAACCGGCATTTCAGGATGACGACTTGGTGAATTAAACAACCAGTTCAACAATACCGCACTCAGACTTGTCATCAAAATTCCTGATCCAAACAACAGTTGAATGGTTTTTGGCAAGAACTGAACAATATGCGGCTGTACCGTTACCCCTAAGCCTAAACCGATTGAAATCGCGGCAACTAGCAGATTCTTATCATTTTCAAAATCAACTTGTTGCAGCATCCGGATACCTTGCACCGCAACCATCCCGAACATCACCAGCATAGCACCACCAAGAACCGGTGCCGGAATGATCGTTGCCAAGGCGCCGATTTTCGGCAGCAACCCAAGGATAACCAAGAAAACTGCCGAATAAATCACTGGCTTGCGGGTTTTGATTCCGGAAAGCTGCACCAACCCGACATTTTGTGAAAAAGTTGTGTACGGGAAAGTGTTGAACAAACCGCCGAGTACCACGGCTAGGCCTTCTGCGCGATACCCGCGTTTCAGGTCATCTGCTTCAATTTTACGCCCGACAATATCCCCTAGTGCAAAGAAAACGCCGGTACTTTCAACCATAGACGTCATTGAAATCAGAATCATGGTCACAATTGAGCTCCATTCAAACTGTGGAACCCCAAAGTAAAATGGCGTCGGGACGTGGAACCAACTTGCCTCAATGACTGGCTGAAAACTGACTAAGCCGAGGAACCCGCCTAAGACCGTGCCCGCAATCAAACCGACCAGAATCGCGATTGAATGCAAGAAGCCGCGCCCCCAGACATTAATGGCCAAAATCAGTAATACCGTAAATGCGCCGACAAACAGGTTCGTCATATTGCCGAAGTCTTTGGCTGTCGTCGAACCCCCGCCTAGATTCTGGAAAGCAACCGGAATCAGCGACAGACCGATCACGGTAATCAAGGAACCGGTCACCAGTGGCGGAAACAAAAAGCGCAGTTTAGAAAACGCGCCGCCGATCAGAAAAACAAACAGGCCGGCAACAATGATGGCGCCATACATGGTTTGGAAGTTAAACTTCTGCCCAATCATAATAAGCGGCGCCACTGCCTGAACCGCACACCCCAACACAACCGGTAATTTAATGCCGAAATATTTGTTACCAAACACCTGCAAAGCCGTTGCAATCCCGCACATGAAGATATCAATCGAGACAAGATACGTCATTTGCTCAGAGGTAAAGTGCAACGATGCCCCAATCAAAATCGGCACCAACACTGAACCCGAATACATCGCTAATAAATGTTGCAGCCCCAATGCCGCTGCTTTTGGATTGGAAATTGTTTTATTCTTCATCTTCGAGCCTAGTCCTCCGGTTCAAAAACAACCTGACCGTCTTCAAATGCACGAATCCGCGCCAATGATTCCACGCGAATGTGCTTGTCATCCAACAATTTGCGGCCTTTTTGAAAAGTCTTTTCAATGACAATGCCAACGCCGCTTAAAGTTGCCCCAGCCTGATCAATAATATCCATTAATCCTTCAACTGCTTGTCCGTTAGCCAAAAAGTCGTCAATAATCAACACATTGTCATCAGCCGACAAAAACTTCCGCGAAATGGCAATCTCATTGGAAGTCTTTTTGGTAAACGAGTAAACCGTTGCCGTGTACAGGTGATCCTTCAACGTCAGACTCTTATGCTTGCGGGCGAACACCAGCGGCTTGTGAAACGACATCGCAGTGGCAATCGCCGGGGCAATCCCAGAACTTTCAACTGTCAAAATCTTTGTAATCGGCTCATTGCTGAAACGCCGGTAGAATTCCTTACCAAGATCAGCCATTAAATCAGGATCAACTTGATGATTCAAAAAGTTGTCCACCTTCAATACGTCTGTTCCAATAACCTGGCCATCTTTTTTAATCCGGTCTTCCAGTAATTTCACCACAAGCACTCCTTTTATTTGTAAATTTTCAATCAGCTTACCATAAAAAACGCCGTGGAACAATACAAGCTCACTAATTCCCGAACAAACTAAGTAGCCGCTTTCACAGCGATAAAAGAACGAAACCCCCGCAATTTGGCGCTACCATAACCAAATAACGAGGATTCAATAATCAACAAAATACGAACATTCAATTGTCATACTGAGTCAGATTCCATGCTTCGATCAAATGAATCAGCTTCTGAGGATAATCCGGATCAGTGGCATAGCCGTCCGTCTGCAAAGCCGAGGCAGCAGTCTTATAATCTTTTGCGGCCCGCACCGTTGCATACTGCTGCGGATTCCAGTCGGTACCGTTAACGAATAGCAAGGCATGATCACGAATCGAAGCAGCATCATCGCTATAAACCCGAAACCGGCCGTCAACCGTGATCCATTTGTCATTAACGTATTCCTTCGTCCGTAATACTTTCGTGGTGGCAGGATCCGTCCCTTTAATGCCAAATAAGTTATGGTAATCCTTGGCTAACGTGCTCGTTCCCCAATCAGACTCAAGAATCGCCTGGGCCAGCGTAATGCTCGTCAAGACGCCATACTGTTTCTGCATGGCCTGGGCTGTCGGTACCAATCGCTTGATAAAAGCCTCTTTCTTCGCTTTTTCAGCCGCCTTCTTATCGACAATTGCTTGGCGTTGTGAAACTTCGGCTTGCCGTTGCGACCAATACGAGCTGACAACCAACATTGAACCAACCGCAAAAAAAGCGATGACCAGCCAAGCCGCCAATGGAACCTTCTTTAAGGTAAAACGTCGGCGCTTTTTCGCCAATAGCCTTACTCCTTTGTCTTATCCTCACGCGTCAACAACAATTTGCGGCGTAACACGATCATGTCCTGTAATCGCAAGCCATCAGCATAAACCGGCTGACTATATTCATCAAAAAAATGCTTGCGAATCGAATCAAATCGAAACCCGCGGCGCATATAAAACCGAAGATTATCAAAATCAGCATCTCCGGTACCCACCAGCATATCCTGATATTTCTCGGCGTACACCAAACTGACATGCCGCAATAATCCTGACGCAATCCCTTGACGGCGGCGGGCAGGCGTGACCGCGAGATTCTTCAACTCTACCGTGGTCGCATTGACCGCCACCACCATGGCAACGCCAACCGGCACCTGCTGATCAGTGGCCGCAAAAAGTGTCCCTGCACCTAAATAGCGCTGAAGCATCGCCGGATCTTCATCGCCCACCAACAAGAGATCCAGATATTGGAGTCTTGCGTCAGGTGCTACTTCTTCAAATCTTAACATGTGCCCCCCGCCTTCCATAGCCCAATCCTAAGCTTATAACTGCTACCTATCAGTTTACCATGAACAGCTGCTTATGAAGCTCTCCATCGCCAAAAAAGGCCTATATCTTTAGTGTTGATATATCACCAATGCCAAAAAGTGTAGACCCCTTTTTGAATGTTTGATAGACAGACATAAATGAACGATCTTTTAATGTATCCAAATACCCAACCTGCCTACTGATATGGGATCTGACTATCACTATTCATGCCAGGCGTCCTCACGTCCAATTGGAATATCATTGTCGCCAATATTTTCTTCCAGCATTGCCTGACGTAAATCGTAGCCAGCATCACCCCTGAAGATATGATGCTTAACAGGTAGCAGGCTGATGACGCCATTTTCGTCAATAATCGGTTGATATTCAACGTTTTCGCCAATATTGAATGAACGCTGGAATGGTAACCACAATTGAGTTTCCTAGCCGATAAGTTTTAACAGTCATGCTTGTCACCCTTTCGCCTGTAATTATATGTGTCATTACAAACCACGTATATGTGTCATTACAAACCACGGCAATACTTGTGCTTTACGGTGATTGAACTTACGTGTTATCTGATCCCGAGTTTGCCAGACGGGACTTCTGAGCCTTGAAGCGCTAAACGCTAATCACCTAATCAAAAGAAAAAGTGTACCATTTTGAAATAAAATTCAAAATAGTACACTTTTGTTTTGAAACTTTTAAATTAGTCTTTGTTAACGTTAACCGCTTGTGGGCCGCGATCGCTGTCTTCAACTTCAAACGTTACCGCTTGGCCTTCTTCAAGGGTCTTGTAACCTTCGCCTTGGATTGCGGAGAAGTGAACGAAAACATCGCTGCCATCTTCACGTGTGATAAAACCGTAACCTTTTTCAGCATTAAACCATTTAACTGTGCCGTGTTCCATGAGAACATTCCTCCTTGCGCCTATTGACGCATGATAATATCGTGTATTTCTGTTTGGTACAAGTGGAAGAAAGTCCTGAAACCATGCAACCACGACCATTCAAAAAGTACATGTTTAGTCTAACATCACGGTAAAAACCAAGCAAGTAGAAAGGTGAGCATGAACCGGCGCGGTTAGAAGTCGGAGTGTAAGTGGCCTCGGACGTGATGGCCCGGGCTTGGCCATTGCGTTCGAGGTCCTTACACGCAGACTTCTGCGCCGGTGAACGCGCTATGGTAACCGCAACCTACCCAAATCTCAAGTCCTAAAAATCCGCCACCTGTCATTCAATTCTGCGAAGAAATAATATGATTAAAATTCCGCTTCAACTGCAACAGCCGGGAAAAATCCTCCAGAAAATAAAACAACCGGGCGCGACTCTCAAAAGAAGCGCGATCCGTTGGCAGGGGTGAGGCAGCAAAATCACGCTGAATTTTCTTCACCATTGTCACCAATTGCGCTGCCGGATTGTCTTCATTCAAAACACTGGCTGTCATCGCCAAGGCATCACTGATCACCGCCGCCTGCATCACCGGCGTTTCAATACGATCCAAACTATCTTGCATCTGCCGCAGCAGTTCATATTGATTCGCGCGCATTTCAAAATAAGCCTGATAGTAGTCGTTTTCAGACAACAACTGATTGTCGCTATGTCGATTTGCCCACGCAACTGCTGCGTCCAGCGTCATCTTCAAATCAGATAAATTAGCCCAATTGTCCGCACTTTTAAGCTGATCTGCCCCTAACTGCTGACTCATATGATCAATAATTTCACGCATCTCGGCTTCGACTTGTTTTTGAAAGCCCATGATCTTAGCTTCAAGACTTGGCATAAACAGATTGGCAATGAGCGCCACCCCGGCCCCGATCGAAAGCAGCAAAAGTTCGTTTTTAATCCAAAACCAACTGCAACTGCGCGCCATCATAAAATGCGTTACCAAAACGGCAGTCATGACAATCCCGCTTTGGACCGCGAACACATTGGTAATCGGAATAAAAATCACCAAGAAAACGCCAAAAGCAAACGCATTGTAGCCTAAAACCAAGAACGCCCCGATCGCAATCACGAATCCTAGCAGCGTGGCTAATAAGCGGTAGGCGACTAACCGAAACGACGCCTTCGTTGTGTTTTGCACTGACAAAATAGTAATAATGCCGGCAGCGGCCCAATATTCCAAGTGCAACGAATAAGCGATCAACATCGCCGCTGCTGTCCCTACCGCTGTTTTGATTGTGCGCATCCCAATGTGCATCGTCATCACCCTCCACCTGTCAGTTTAGCATAGGAACGCATCAAACCAGTTACACCACAAATTTTTTAGCCCGCCCGTCAGCTATGTGCGCTCAGATATCTGTTATTTTACCGTTAGCCGCGGCTGTCGTCACGTAAACTTTCCACTGACCGACCACCTTAGTATGATCCTTGAAAATAACTTGTTGCCGCTTCATTTTTCTCGTATCCTGAAGAAACAGGATTCAGGGGTGAAATTTATTTGCAATCCCCCTGCTGCTAGTATTTCAGCCGGCTTTACGCTACCATATATTTAGAGGAGTTGCTGATGAAAAAAATACTCATATGGCTCGCGGGTCTGGCACTTCTGATTGCCGGATGTTCGGCCACTTTAAACCCTAAACAACAATTAAAAACCACAACCGCTACCGTTCAAACACAAGTGCAAAAAGAACAAGCTGCACTAAAAATTATTGGCGATAGCGTCGGCGCGTTTCCATCAACGTTTGAAAAAGCGTATCAAGATCATCCCGATACAGATTTCAGAAATGATGACGGGCCCGTTAAAAAACTGCTCGCCAAACGTGCAGCTGCGTTCAAACAGCTTGAGGCGGCCAACACTGCTTTGGTAAACGCCAATAACACGCTCACTAAGTTAAATAACCAGCCGACCGATGATACCCCTCAAACTCAAGTCAACAAAGTGCTAACAAGTCTGAAGCTCGCCAAATTGGATCACAAAACGCTGGTTAGCTACTACCGCGAAATGCAGACAGCAGAAGATGCCTTTTTTGATAACACTGCTGACAGTGAAGAGACGTCTCAAGCCGACCTAGAGACACAAATTTCCCAACTAAACCAATATTACAGCTCACTCAATCAGCAAATTGATGTCATGACCGCCAACCTGACAACCGTATCAAGTCAGGCCGATAGCTTGGCCAAGGCCGTTAAAACGATGCATGATGATTGAGTATTGATTTTGCTAGGAATCATCAACTTATTAAGAGAATTAACTTGAAATTGAGGAGGCCGTTTCATGCCGCAAAGCGTGGCAATTATTATTCCCTGTCATAATGAAACCGAAAATGTTCCACTGATTTATCAGGCATTGATCAAGACTTTTCGTGAAAACTTGCCGCAATTGCAACCGCAAATCTGGTATGTCAACGACGGTTCCACTGACGATACCCTCGATCAAATCAAGCAGTTGCAAGCCAAAGACGATCAGGTTCATTATATCGATCTTTCCCGCTCATTCGGTAAAGAAGCAGCGATGTATGCCGGCCTTTCAACCGCGAAAGCCGACTACTATGCCGTCATGGACGCCGACTTACAGGATCCGCCATCAATGCTGCCGGATATGTACGCAATTTTACAAGAAGGCTACGACATGGCTGGAGCTCAGCGCGTGGATCGGTCTGGCGAGGCTCATCTGCGTTCCTTCTTTTCGGATATGTTCTACAAATTCATCAACAAAGTGTCGCAAACGCAAATCGTTCCCGGCGCGCGCGATTTTCGCTTAATGACGCGGCAAGTGGTTGAAGCCATTGTCCAAATGACCGAGCGTAATCGGTTCTCCAAGGGACTTTTCAGCTGGGTTGGGTTCAAGACTAAGTATCTACCTTATCGCAATATTGAACGCCAACACGGCCAAACGAGTTGGTCGTTCTCCAATTTGCTCCGTTATGCTATTGACGGCATCATCGACTTCTCCGATGCCCCATTAACGTTTGTTTCTATTGTCGGCATCACCAGCTTCATTGGCGCGTTCATCGCCCTCATCTTCATCGTTGTCCGTGCCGCTTTGTTCGGCGATCCAACATCCGGCTGGCCTTCCATGGTCTCGATCTTTCTGATGATCGGCGGCCTGCAGCTCTTTGCACTTGGCATCGTAGGACGTTATATCGGTCGCATCTATTTGGAAACCAAAAGGCGCCCCATTTTCATTGCACGCGAGATTAAGTGAATAAGGCAAGCCGACTTTGCAAAATCAAGGTCAGCTTGCCTTATTTTTCTGGTTATATCGCGATGCCACCGACAACACTTTCCGCAAGCTCACTAATCCAGCATCTCGTCCACATCCCGATGCCAACGAGCTTGCATGATTATCCACCAAGCCAAAAAGACAAACGCAGCGGCCAGCGATAGCCACCCGGTCACATGTTGCAGGATGGTTCCTGTGTAAACCACCCGCACATGATGCGTGCCCGCGGGAGCATGAAGCGTGATACGGGCAAGTTTGCCACTTGGGTGATAGGCAGTTGGGCGGCCGTCAACCGTCACCGTGTAACCAACATAAGCAAACTTAGGCAATCTTAGCGTCACGGTACGCCGACTCGTGTACGAAAATTGCATGTCATTGTAGTCTTGGGTCGGGGTGGTAACACGCTCAAGGTTATGTGAAGCCAAAACCGTCTGATGATTCTTCTTAAAGAATGTGGTCATGTCAAATTCTCGCGGCGCATATTCACTTCCGCCACCGGTAGAATCCTGATAGTACGAAACCGCATTTTTATCTGTAATGCGGTAAGTGTTGGCATTGATCATGGTCGTGTTGATATTAACGGCATAGCTGAAGCCGACGATGCAAGTCGCCAGCACCAACCCCAATGCTAATGGTTGCGGTTGCGGCCGATCTGCAACCAAAAGACCAAGCGCCAGACTGAAGAATAAGGTCACTAACTCCAAATATCGCCAAGGAAATTGAATCGTGCCTAACACGGTTTTGCTAAATAATGCCCACGGAAATAAATCCGTGCTTAGAAAAATACCAATAAAGCCCAAACCAGCCGCAACTTTGACTGCCCGCGACAACTTCCCCCAAAAAATGGCGAGTGCAATGCCCGTCACAAGCATCAAGACGCCAATCCCCGGCCGAAAAGCCTGATTGACATTTTGCATGCTGCTGGTTGAGGCATACATGCTCAATGAATTCGTGACTAAATCACCTAAGTTAAATTGAAGATAATTGGGCCAAATCGTTGCTGAATCCGCGAGTTTAAGTGACAGGTGCCGGGAAAGTTCGACCATTGGCAAATAACTGCCTAAGCCCATCAACAACGCACTCACCGCTGCCATGGCCGTATATCTGACCATGCGCCACGTTACCCGCTGCAACGCCACCAAAACCAGGAATCCGCCGACAAGAAATACCAACACCATCACGAGTGACAACATATGCGCGTACATCAACCCAGTCACGCCAAATGCCAGCAAGAACCAGTTACGCGACTGCTTGGCATAAATTTCATACATACCTGCAGCAATCACCGGCAAGAAAATAAACGCCAAATTCTCGCCCAAAGCCCCGCGTACAAAGGCATCCAAGGCCCGATAAACCGCTGTTGTGTAAACCAGACTAAAGACGAATCCTGCCAGTGGCTGCCGGCGAATCCGCAAAAAACTAACGTAAGCCGTGACCACAGTTGCCACTAGAATCAGCGTCTGATAGCCGTAATAAGCACTGACAATCCCCATCCCTGCCAGTCGCAACCAGACATATGGTAATAACAACAATGACGGGTAAAAGGCATCAAAAGCATAGCCGAAATTGCGTACTTCTTCGGGAAAGACTTTTGGAAAGTAGCTACCATGCCGGACGCTGGTCACATAACTCTCCATTCGGCGTAACTGCGGCATCGTATCATCCTGATGGAAAATGTAGGTCAGATGTAACTGCGGCCACTGGACAAGCAACACCAAAATAATCGCTAAAAGTGGCAATAGCCAGATTGCATTGGCCTTAAGCTGTGAAACTAAACCCGAATCTTCGGTATCCGCGCGCATGAAAATCCTCCCGTTAGTGCTTTCCCAATATTGTAACTTTCAAATCGTAAGTTGTCATGTGTGCCGAGGAACGGAGCCCTTGCCATAACGCGCTCCCCGGCGCAGAAGTCTGCGTGTAAGGACCTCAGGCGCAATGACCAAAGTACGGTCATCACGCCTGAGGCCACTTACACTCCGACTTCTAAGCGCGCCGGCTCGCGCTCAGTTCCTGACGATCGCGTGCCGAGCCATTCTGCGTTATGATTTAATTAATAGTTAAGGTTACCTGATTTTTTAACCTGCTATTTCGCTTGCTATCATAATTAATAACAATATTTGATTTTCAAGGTTTTCAAAAAGGAGTCCTCGTCTGATATGTCGCGTTCAAACAAACAATCAACCTGGCCACTACTGTTCATTAGTTTCGGCGTCACTTTTGTCATCAGCCTCATCGTTTTTGCGGCTTTAAAAATGGCTCCGTTTGGCTCATCATCCATTCTTGCTAATGACTCGGCCGTTCAATATGTCGACTTCTTTACTTACCTAAAACACGCACTGCTGGGTACTGCCGGTAAAGCTTATTCTTTTTCCAATAGTCTTGGCGGCGGTATGTATGCCAACTGGACTTACTATTTGCTAAGTCCGTTTAACCTCGTATTTGTTCTGGTTCCCCGCTCCGCATTACCGGTGGCGGTTTTATTCGTGACCGCGCTTAAATACAGCACCGCGGCCATGGCAGCACAAGCGTTGGCGAATTATCTGACGGGCGGCCGCTGGTATAGCTTTGTCTTCAGTATTAGCTATGGTCTATCCGGATTTCTGGTTGCCAACTTTTTGAATATCATGTGGATGGACGGGGTAATCCTGTTACCACTCGTGGTCTTGGGCATTGAACGATTATTTGATGAGCAACGGCTGTTACCTTATGTCATTCCGCTGAGTCTGGCATTCATCACCAATTATTACATTGGCTTCATGGTCGCCATTTTTGCGGCGCTTTACTTTGGCTGGCGCTGGGCGATTCAACATCAACTGCAATTACTGCGAAAAATCAGCCTATTCGTTATTGGCTCGTTACTCAGCGGTATGATCGCGGCGGTCGTGCTCATTCCAACCTATTACGCGCTGAGTGCTTCCCGCCTTTCCAGCGCCGGTGCTGATTTCAGTTTCAAAGCCTTGTATTCGCTGATCGACTTGCCATCAAAGCTACTTCCGGGCAGTTTCAATTTTGATCAGCTCTCCAATGGCCTGCCTAACCTGTATATGGGCATGATCGGCCTATTAGGTGCCAGTTTTTATTTCCTTGCTCGGACGATCCCGGTTCGTGAACGCTTGATTTCGGCCGGCATGACATTACTCTTGATATTATCCATCTGGCTCAATCCTCTCGCCATTATCTGGCAAGGGTTTCGCGCGCCGGTGTGGTATTTATACCGCCACTCATTCATTGTCATCTTCTGGTTCTTACTACTCAGTCTCCGTGGACTCATGCAGCTGCGATCCGTGTCCCGGTTACGTTTACTCCTCACCAGTCTAGTCGTCGGCGGGCTACTCATCATCCCCGCCGCCTTGCGCATGGGAACACACAAATATGTCACCTTACCGCATCTGATCCTCGCTGGCATCCTTCTCCTAACCGCCACCGTGCTGCTCTACAGTTATGCCACCCGCCTATTCCCGGTAAAATGGACGGTTGGCGCACTTTTGGCTTTGCTTGTCATCGACTTAGGCGCCAATGCCTATGCCAGCCTTGGCGCCATCAGTTTCATCTCCAAAGCCGACTTCACCGTCACCAGCAAAGTGCTCAGTGCCGCTTACAACGACGCCAAAAAGATCGGGCCATCCGGGTTCTATCGCATTAACGCCGACACCCAACGCTCCATGGACGATCCCTACCAATATAATTTCAACGGGATCAGCACCTTTTCATCGGTTTTAAACACCAGCACCATCAATACCCTCACCAATGTCGGGGCAATCGGTTCAGCCGGGCGGGTCAAAAACAATGACCTCACCTGGCCGCTAGAAAGCTTACTCGGCGTCAAACAGTTATTACTCCTCAACACAACGAGTAAAAAAGTCGGCACTTCCGAGTATCAACAAGCTTCCTCGCGCAATATTTGCAATGCCCGCTATGATTTGCCGGCTTACAAATTAGTCGGTCACAACCAGCTCTTTAACATCTACAAAAATCCGGATGCCTTACCCGTGGCCACCCAGATTTTCAGCAAAATTCCAACCCAAGTGCAGGCAAACCCGGTCCTGCAACAAAATGCTTATTTTGCCACTTTGACGAACCAGCAAACGGCCCCGATCTTCACCACTTCTGATTTCTCCGGGATCAGTGTCGATAACGTCAAACCGCTGACCACCCTCACCAATGCCGTGGCAACCAAGGTAAACAAAAAGCTTGGGGCCAGCATTACCTTGAGTGTCAACCCTAGCAGCGAGCAGCAATATCTCGTGATGGGTGAAGGCATGCGCAAGGATATGACCATCAGCATTAACAACATCCCCCTTAAAAATGATCCCGACAACGGCTCCAAGACCGTATCGTTGCCACTTAATGCCACGAAACCGACCACCGTCACCTTGACCTTCAATCGCGGTTTCAGCCAAATCGACCTCGATCACTTTGCGCTGTATACCCTTAACCGCCAAGCCTTCAAGCAAACGGTTAAAACCGCCAAAGCCAACGCACCTAAGCAAACCATCCAAAACGGCCGTCTATCGTTAACCACGCAAGAAAACAACAGTGGCTACATCATGCTCACTATCCCTTACGAAAAAGGCTGGCAAGCAGATACCCAGTCCGTGAAAATTCAAAATTATCGCGGCTTCATTGGGATTAAAGTCCCTAAAAAAGCCACTACCTTTACCCTCACTTACCACACCCCGGGGATACCGCTTGGGTGGCTGGTCACCATCATGGGGCTGACCGGCCTCGCAGCCCTCATTTTCTATGAATATCACCCGCGTTTTCACAAGCGTATGGTGACTGGCGGCCAGCCTAAAAATCATTAGCCGTAACAGTTTGATTAAACATTCGCCGCTGAGATTATTAAGCATGAACATGTTGGTATTCATTTTAATTTTATGTACAATTTAATTTAACTTGCTATTTATCATTTATTTTTAGATAAATAATAAATAGTTGGATACAAACAATGCAAAAAGCAATCTTATCGGGTTGCTTTTTATTTTTGTATCCGTTATCATACGCTTAACAGCTGATATCACATCTACTGTTACCGGGTAAACAGACAGAACTTTGATCATCGTTTTATCGTTCAAACGATCTTCTTGGCTATGTCTGTTTTTTTACTGCCAATAACAGGGTTTATTTATGAAGGGGGTTATTCATATTGCAAGTACAAAAGCATGACTGTCGCACGAGCAACCAGTTGAATAAAGGATTCGGGCATCAACGCGGCAAAATGACCGTGGCGTTAAGGGGGTGTCTTGAACATGTCTGATCCAGCCAAAATCGCCACCCAAATCATGGCTGCTGTAGGTGGGATCCAAAATGTCAAAAGCCTCACCCACTGCGCCACTCGCCTCCGCTTCACTTTACGCGATAAGCAGCAATTCAATCAGGCACAACTCGAAAAAATGCCGGAAGTTCTTAGTACCGTGGTGGCCGGCGATAAGTCTCAAGTCGTCATCGGTGCTAACGTGACCAAATACTATGCCGCTATCCAACAACAATATCAGCTTCATGAAGCAGGCGAACCGAATCAAACGACACAAGCCCAAGAAAAGAATTTAATTAAACGGATTCTTAACGCCATCGTCAGTATCATGGCCCCGATCATCACCGTTCTCATTGCCGGCGGGATGTTCAAAGTCGTCATCGCCATCTTAGCTTTACTGGGCCTCGATCCAAAAAGCACTGCCTATCTCACCTTGAGTTTCATGGCTGATGCCGCGTTTTATTTTCTGCCATTCATGCTCGCCGTCAGCGCAGCCAAGAAGTTCAACACTAATACCTATCTGGCAATGATGATGGCCGGTGTGCTACTTCACCCTAACTTCACAGCGCTGGTCGCAGCGGGCAAGCCCATTGCGTTATTCGGTGCGCCCATTCGTCTAGCATCCTATGGTGGAAGCGTCATTCCCATCATTTTAATCGTCTGGTTTATGAGCTATGTCGAACGATTCGCGGAAAAAGTCGCACCCAACATGATCAAAAACATGCTCAAACCGCTGTTAGTCGCACTCATTACCGCTCCGATTGCCTTAATTGTCATCGGTCCCATCGGCAGTCTTTTAGGCGATGGCCTTTATACCGCTGTCACCTTCATTAATCAACATACGCCGTGGCTCGTTCCAACTCTGGTCGGCGCCTTCACTCCACTGCTCGTCATGGTTGGCATGCATGTTTCACTCTTGCCATTAGCGACCTTGTCCATGACCAAGTTTGGTAGTGAAACGATTATGGGTCCCGGCATGTTAGCCATCAATATTGCCCAAGCCGGAGCCGCTGCTGCCATTGCCGTGCGCGAAAAACAAACCCGCGGACGCCAAATCGCGCTCTCTGCCAGCGTCACTGCGTTATCCGGCATCACGGAACCGGCACTGTATGGCGTCACGCTCAAGTATAAACACGCGTTAACCTGCGTCGTGGTTTCCGGGGGACTGGCCGGTCTTTTTGCCGGGCTCACTGGGCTGGTCCGCTATTCATTCGGTTCACCGGGGATCTTCACCCTACCCGTCTTCATCGGCGCTAATCCTACTAATTTCCGCAACGCCTTACTGACTGTGGCCATCGCGTTTGGCGCGACTTTTCTTTCCACCTACTTCTTTGCCACCGTCGAGACCAATGCAAGCACCAGCGCTAAAACCCAGCCGCAACCTTTTCAGAGTGTGGTCGCCGGTGAGATGATTCCGCTTGCTCGCGTCCAGGATGAGGTTTTTGCAGCTGGCACGCTGGGACACGGGGTCGCTATTATTCCTGAAAGCGGCACCATTGTTGCACCGGCCGATGCCACTGTCTCCATGTTATATCCAACGAACCACGCAATCGGCTTAACCACGGCCTCGGGACAAGAGGTGCTGATCCACATCGGCATTGACACGGTGCGACTGGATGGACGCTTTTTCAAACCTCTTGTCTCTCAAGGTGAATCCGTCAAAGTCGGCCAACCGCTCATTAAAATCGACTTGCCGCTGATTGAAAAGTCTGGCTTTGATCCCACGGTGATCGTTTTGCTACCGAATACGCCTCCCGAACGGATTGAAGTGCATGAAAAAGCATCTGTCCGCCCAGGCGATAAGCTATTCAGTTTCATCCCCGAAACCTAATGAAGGAGGTCGTTATGTCCATTCGTCAATTTCCCGAAAATTTTCTCTGGGGTGGCGCAACTGCTGCCAATCAACTTGAAGGCGCGTATAACGTGGACGGCAAAGGGTTGTCGACCAGCGACTTGTTACTGGGTGGCACTCACAATGTCCCCCGTCAACTCACGCGCGAGGTACGTCCGGACGCGTTTTACCCCAGTCATGAAGCCATTGATCATTTTCACCGTTATCAAGAAGACATTGCACTGTTTGCGGAAATGGGCTTTAAAGTCTACCGCTTCTCCATCGCCTGGACGCGGATTTACCCAAACGGTTCTGCAAGCGACGGCCCAAACAAAGAAGGGCTTGCCTTTTACGCGGCGTTGATTGCTGAACTCAAGCGTTACAACATTGAGCCACTTGTCACGATCTCGCATTTTGAATCACCAATTGTACTGACGAAGGCGTTCAACGGCTGGGCGTCACGAGACATGATCGAAGAATATGTTACATTTGCGCAAACTGTCATTGCCAACTTTCACAATGATGTCCACTACTGGCTGACCTTCAATGAGATCAATATGCTAACCCGACCGATGGGAGCCTACTTAGCTGGCGGTATGTATGTAGACGACACCAACCGATTCATCAGCCCTGATATCGATTCCACCCAAATGCGCCTCCAAGCACTGCATCATCAATTTGTGGCCAGTGCCAGAGTCTGCAGCTTTGCCCATGGGTTCGATCCACACCTGAAAATTGGTTGTATGCTGGCTTATCGCATGCTCTATCCGCTGACAAGTCACCCAGAAGATATTGCCCTTGTCCAAACTGCCACCGAACTCAATAACTTTTACTGCGGCGATGTCCAAGTGAAAGGTCGCTATCCCTATTTTGCCAAACGTTATTGGCGCGATCACGATATCACCATCGACATAGAGCCGTGGGAAGAAGAGCTCCTTAAAAGAGGCACCGTGGACTTCTTTGCTTTGTCTTATTACCAATCCAGCACTATGACCACCACTGAAAGCGGCGAAACCAGCGGCGGTAATTTTTTTGCTGGCGTCAAAAATCCCTACCTTCAACGCAGTGACTGGGGCTGGGAAATCGATCCTCGCGGGTTACGCACGGCGCTTAATCAAATTTACGATCGCTACCAAGTGCCGGTGATGGTCGTCGAAAATGGCTTCGGTGCGCGTGACGAATTGATTGAACAAGATGGCCAAAAAACCGTTAATGACACGGCACGCATCAACTATCTTCGCGCACACATTGCTGCCATGTATGACGCCATTCAAGACGGCGTGGATCTAATCGGCTACACCTCATGGGCGCCGATTGATTTAATCTCCGCCAGCACTGGCGAAATGGCCAAACGCTACGGCTATATCTACGTTGACAAACATGATGATGGCAGCGGTACGTTAAACCGCTACCGGAAGCAATCATTTTATTGGTATCAGCAAGTCATCCGGCAAAACGGGCTATCAGAATCTGACGCATAAGCCTGCCGCTGCGCAAAAATAACCCCACATTCTCGCAATGATAGCGAAGTGCGGGTTGTTTTTTAGATTCACACGATTAAGGTGCCTTGACCAGCGTCCAAGTGGCGGTAGACTGATACGTTCCCGGTTGAATCGTTGACGTTTGTGGCACCTGCAGCGAAGTCGTGGTAGCGGTTGTCGTAGTAACATCCTTGGTCACTTTACTATAAACCGTCACCGGCTGGCGGTCATCTTTGGCCTGAGCCGCGGTCCCATCAGCAAAATGCAAGGTCACGGCCGCACTGCCACCAGTCTCCGTTGATAAATAGTGCTGCGTTGTCTGATTTTTAAACGGTGAAAACTGAACATTCAAACTCCAGGTACTACCGCCGCCAGCAATCGCCAACGCACCATGATTGTTACCATCCCAGTTTGTCTGGTTAGCGATTGTGCTCGGCTGATACACCATGGTCACACCCTGTGCGGCATAAAAATCGGCAATGCTTGGGTTAGCGCCCGAACTAAGCGCAAACTGCAGATTAGGAACCGCGTGCAGCTGCGGAGCGGAGGCGGTGATGGTTAGTGGGGCGATGTTACTGTACCAATAAGACTTTTGGCCGCTATCAAATTCAACTTCTAACTGATAATACAATGTCCCTGCCGCCGCCTGGATATTTTGCCAGTTTAAAGTGTCGGTATTATTCGTGATTTGTTCACCAGCCACCGGCGAATAGTCCTGACTGCCTCTTTGATCCTTATTCAGAAATTATTATAATACTTTTTATATTACATAGTTAATTATATGTAAGTAATGCAAAAAATGAAAGCACTTGCTCGGTTGATAATGCTTTGCCATTTTAAAAAAAGGATTTCTTTAATATCATCCTGTACTACCCGGCATAGCGCTCAACGCACAAAAAGAACCCGAGCATCCTCATAACCGATTCTGCTCGAGCTCTTATTATGGCTAAAAATACAATGCCTATTTCTTATTTGCCGGCTTCCCCACAGGATTGCCTGACTGCAACTTAGCAGCCAGATCAAGGATGTACGCGCGGAGTTCATCTTTTACTTCCGGATGGGTCAAACCATATTCAACATTGGTCTTGACGTATCCGAACTTATTACCAACATCATAGCGATCACCTTTAAACTCATGTGCAAAGACGCGCTGAGTTTGGTTCAAAGTATCGATCGCATCGGTTAACTGAATTTCATTGCCTTTGCCTGGTTTTTGATTATCAAGAATATCAAAAATTTCCGGGGTCAGCAGGTAGCGGCCGATGATTGCCAAGTCACTTGGGGCATCAGCAACGGCTGGCTTTTCAACAAATTTCTTAACGTTATAGAGGTCTTTGGAAACTTCTTTTTCCGGATCAATAACGCCATATGCCGATACTTCATCATGCGGCACCTTTTTAACGGCAAGAATGGACGCATGGGTCTTATCGTATTCATCGATTAATTGCTTGGTCAACGGCACTTTGTCATTCATCAGGTCATCACCCAACATGACCACGAATGGCTCATCGCCAACAAACGATTTGGCTAAGCGAACGGCATCACCAAGACCACGCGGATATGGCTGCCGCACGAAGAATAAGTTGACGCCGATGTCGGTTGTGGAATGAACCAGCTGTAGCAAGGCGTCTTTATGTTTTTCTTTCAGATTCTGTTCCAGCTCAGGTGCTGAGTCAAAATGATCTTCAATAGAGCGTTTTTGTTTACCCTCAACAATCAGAATATCCTCAATCCCACTGGCCTTAGCTTCTTCAACGATAAATTGAATGGTCGGTTTGTCGACAATCGGCAACATTTCCTTAGCTAAAGCTTTGGTTGCTGGCAGAAAACGGGTCCCAAGCCCGGCTGCCGGTATCACTGCTTTGCGAACTTTCACACTCATACAAGTCCCTTCTCTACTAATTTAACTACCTACTCTACTATACTAGAAACCGCTTGCGAAGAGTACGCCTTTTCTGATAATTCCCAGAAAAATTCATAAGTTATTCGTATAAAAATAAAAAAATCCCAGCTACTGGGTATTTGCTTCGCCATTGGATCCTATCCATCCGGAATCTGCTTACCAAATCATAGCTGAGATGTTGTTAATCGTTGATTTCGTGTACTTTGAATTTCAGTGGTTCAATGTGGTGCTTACGCCAAGCTGCTAGCAGGGGTTGAATCGCCTGATGAGAATCAATTAAAACAATCCCACAGTCGCCGCCGCCTGCTCCAGAAGACTTGGCAGCCCCGTCTGCTTGCTCTGCTAACGTCACCAATTGTCGTAATGCTGGCGTCTGAATCGCCACTCCCGAGAAGTGCGCTAATTCATCCAACAATTCGCGATTGCGCCGAATGCCAGCTTGAATGTGGCTAAGCGAATGCTCCCGGAACCCATCGATCAATTTCTCCAGCGTTTCACGACTAGCAGTTAAGAAATCATGGTAGAGCTGTGGTTTTTTGGCTTTGGCTAACGTAATTTTATCGACTAATTGAGAGGTTGAAGCCGGCGATCCTGTCCAGCCAATCAAAAGTTGCATATCAGCCGGTGCCGTTAAGAGTTCAATCGACAACTCCGGCCATTCAGCATTGATCAGTGCCGATAGCGACATTTGGTTTCTAGCTGCCGCCAACCATGCTTTGTCAAACGAACGATAAGCAATCCAACCGCCATAAACTGACGCAGCAATGTCACCTAAAGAGCCATTACCCTGAACATCAAGATGGGCAATGGCCGCCAGTTTATAGATTTGATCCTTGGACATCTTCAAGTCATAGAACTTGGCAAGTGCTTTGATCGTTGCCACGGTGACTGCGGCTGAGCTACCCAACCCATACTTTTTCCCGTCTTTAGCATCCAGTTGTGAATCAATATACAACTTATACAGCGCCAACGGTTTGTTAAGTTCACGCGCATATTGTTCCGTTAATTTAATTGCCGAGAGAATGTAGTGGAACGGATTATCCCGGTTATCAAAGACCATTTCATCGCCTTGACGTTGCCAATACAACGAATTTTCCTGATACTGTTCAGACACGATACTGCCGAAATGTTTCGTTGCTTCAACGGTTACAGTGACGAATTGATCTAACGCCACGATGATCGCAGGGAAACCAGTTTCGACCACCGCGTATTCACCGGCAACATAAAGTTTACCTGGCGCCTGCGCTGTTATCACACAATCAGAACCCTTCAAATTTTCATTAATCAAGGACCCCAGAAGGAATCCGACTGTAAGTATAGCTGACTGCACATAACAAAATTGTAAGTCAGCAAAAACCTTACTCTTTCTAAAGAAATACCTTAATTATTTTAGCAGACATTCGATATTCTGCAATGGCTACAAATTTATAAGTTAAGGGTTGTCATATTCACTAACTCACCGATTTATATCAGTGTAGGACGCAAAAATTTCCTACACTGATCGGGATTTTGGACCAAAATATCCAGTAATAACTGTCTGGAATGCAGGCCACATTCGGACAACACAAATTCTAACTGAGGAGGAAACATCATGAGTCGCAACGTTAACAAGCAAACCATCGTGTACACCCTAACTGATCCGGAGAACGAGGCATTTAAGCAGGTGCGCCGGATGAACAATGTCGCTGCCGATGCGAAGGACGAGCAACTGGTCGCGATCGGGCAAGCCTTTGCCAAGCTTTATCCAAACGCTGCTTTGACGAGCATTGTCTTGCAGCAAAACGCAGAAGTCACAGCCTAAACGGAGGGATAATCAATGAAAACACTGATTTTTAATTTCAAATCCGAAGCTGGTAAATCCACAAGTATTCGGATTAGCAAGTACGAAGGTGCCATCACGGCTGAACAAGCACAAGCCTTTGCCGATGCAGTTGCACAAGCTCAAGCGTTCAAGAAAGAAGGCATCGGCCTGTATGCAACTCCGGTTGGCGCAAAGGTGACCGAAACCCAAAGCACCGAAATCTTCACCACGGAGAAAAAACCGGCTTAATTGCCTGCACCAACACCCCAACGTGCCGCGATATGTTTGATCTCGATACGAAGCCATTTGCCAACTTTTTGGCAAATGGCTTTTTTGCGGAGCGCAAGCCGGCGCGGATAGGGCCGGAGTGTAAGTGGCCTTGGGCGTGATGGCCGGGCTTTGGCCATTGCGACCAAGGTCCTTACACGCAGATTCCTGCGGCGGGGAGCGCGTTATGGTGAGCGTGAGCCGGCGCGCTTAGAAATCGGAGTGTAAGTGGCCTCAGACGTGATGGCCGCACTTTGACCATTGCGGCTGAGGTCCTTACACGCAGACTTCTGCGGCGGGGAGCGCGTTATGAAAGTACAACCCAACCTACCCTTGAATCCCCCCTACACGCTAAGACTCCTTTTTAACATTCTCGTCTTCACTATCTGCCAACTTGTTCAAGTCATCAAATGTTGGCAGTCCTAACAGATGCGACCAAGCACGCAGTTTATCCAACAAACTCGCCTTATCGGACTTATCTGTGGCCAAATCATCCGCATCCCCCGCTGAGATAATCCCCTGAAACTCGCGGGCATATTGTGCCAAGACCATCCCTAGCTGTTGAACATACCCCCAGTTAGCTACGAGTTGCCGTGGCGACATTTTCGATAAAACGAACAAGCTTAAGGCAGCATAACGACGAACTGCCAGTGAAGTTAACTCCGGTTTTTCCCGAGCCAACGTTAAGAAAACGGCACCCAGTTGATGAATGGCTTCCAAATCACGCTTTTGAAACTTGGCGTGGACGCTACTGGTCGCATTGAAGCGATAGTAGTAAAGCGGTTCATCAATAAAGTTGATCTGGTCTATTCGTGGCAGCAGTTGTCCGATAAAGTAGGCGTCCTCAAGCAGGTTGAAGTTCGCCACTGGTACCGGCTGGCTAAATAACTCAGCGCGAAACATTTTGTTCCACAAATATCCTCGCAGGTCGCGATCCTCAAGCCAATAACGGTACTTGTCATCACCGGCAATCTTAACCTTCTCGTGAAAAGAACGGGCTTTCAGCTTGGTGCCGCCGATATAGTTATAGTAATTGACCACAGACATATCCACGCGTGGGGCTCGCATCCCTTCTGCCATGGTTGCTAGCCACTGGGGATGAACCAGATCATCACTATCCATAAAGGTAATCAGTGAGCCCTTGGCGTGTTGAATGCCAATTTGTCGAGCCCGTGCCTGTCCGCCGTTTTCCACGCGAATAACACGTATCCGTGGATTCTGACGTGCATAAGTCGCCAAGATAACCTTGCTAGTGTCCATTGACCCGTCATCCACACAAAGTACCTCAAAATTGGGATAGTCCTGGGCGAGCAAACTATCCAGCGCCTGAGTCAAATACTTTTCGGCATTATAAACCGGCATGATGACCGAAACCAATGCTTCATGACCTGCCATATCGTCCCTCTTTTCCTTCGTGTTTTAGTATAACGTAATTGCTCCATTGTTAAACGAAACCGGTTAACATTTTAAAAAAGACAATAAAATAAAAGCAGGAAACAATGACTGCTTGCTTCCTGCTTGACGATTTGATGCTTCCGGCACCTCATAACACATAAAAATAGTAACGGAGATCCCCGTTATTCCGGAAGCGTCTTCAGATCGTCTTCGGTTAACTGATATTTAGCATCAATCGGATCACCTTGCGAGGTCAGAATCTTAGGACCATTGTCGGTAATCACCAGGGTATGCTCATACTGTGCGCACTTACTTCCATCGGCGGTTACATAGTATTCCCATGTATCGCCGGGAACTTGTTTACCCTTAATCTTCCATGTACCTTCCGTAATCATTGGCTCAATGGTAATCGTCATGCCGGCTTTCAAGCGCAACCCGTGACCGGGCACGCCATAATGCGGAACGTTAGGACTTTCATGCATCGTAGGCTGAATGCCATGTCCAACCAGTTCACGCACATCGCCATAGCCGTTATCATCTTCGGTATAAGTCTGAATCGCAGCGCCAATATCACCAATACGATTACCAACAACCGCTTCGTCAATACCCAGGTAAAGCGACTTCTTGGTCACATCCATCAATTTCTGGTCAGCTTCAGAAACCTTCCCGACCCCGTATGTCCAGCAAGAGTCACTAAAATAACCATTCCAACTGATAACGGTGTCCACACTGACGACATCACCGTCTTTTAACTTCAAGCCCTTGCGCGGTACAGCATGGGCAACCTCATCATTGATACTGACACAAGTAACATACTTATAACCTTCAAAACCGACCTGCTCAGCCTTGGCGCCATGGGATTCAAAAAACTCCTTAGCAAACTTTTCAATCTCCCAACTCGAGATACCCGGCTTAATAATATCGCGCAAGCCAACATGCATCGCCGCCAGAATCGCTCCCGACTTAGCCATACCTTTTATTTCACGTGCTGATTTGATGGTGATCAAACTTCCAGCCTCCAATACGAATTTAACTCGCAATTAGTGTAGCATTAATTAGAAGAGAGCGCGAGCCAGCCCGGTTAGAAACTGGAGTGTAAGTGGCCTTGGGCGTGATGGTCGGGCTTTGACCATTGCGACCAAGGTCCTTACACGCAAGTTTCTGGGCTGGCGAGCGCGTTTAAAGAGAGCTCGAGCCGACGCATTTTCTAAACAACCAATGCTGTTAGTATGCGAGTTAATCCCATCGTCAAATCAGTTAACACCCTTGACTATTTACCAGTTTCTAAGATATACTTTATCTGTCGAGGGGGAGGTCATCAGGATGAAGCCCCGATGACCTCAACGTGACATCAGATGACGTTTTGGGTAAAGCTAGCCGTTTCGGTTAGCTTTTTTGAATGAATGCAAACCCGTCAATATCTTGACGCCTCACCAGCGCCTAAGGTATACTTTAGAAGTCGAAAAGAGGCCATCAGGGTGCTTCCTGATGACCTCAACGTGATATCAGATGACGTTTTGAGTAAAGCTAGCCGTTTCGGTTAGCTTTTTTGATTATCGCGTATGCCTTAGCACCGCTAGTAAGCAGTATGCTTATAGCGACGATAATCGTTGCCACGTCCAACGCGGCGATCCCCTTTCGTCTCCTGATTCTGGCATGGCCCCCACCTCCGTTTTATCAAAATGTCGAGGGGTGTGTGCCATCCAAATCACTCGGCTCAGCGAAAAAAGCTTTTCAGTCTTTTTCAAAGCCGTAATGATAGTCTATAGATAATATGAATCTGCGTCAATAAAATAAATCAACATAATAAGCAGGGAGAGCGTACGGTACAAGACTCCAAACATAACGCGATTCAATGAATACAAGCCAGTCAATATCTTGACGCTTCACCAGCGCCTAAGGTATACTTTAGAGGTCGAAAAGAGGCCATCAGGATGGAGCCCCGATGACCTCAACGTGATATCAGATGACGTTTTTGGGTAAAGCTAGCCGTTTCGGTTAGCTTTTTTGATTATCGTGTATGCCTTAGCACCGCTAGTAAGCAGTATGCTTATAGCGACGATAATCGTTGCCACGTCCAACGCGGCGATCCCCTTTCGTCTCCTGATTTTGGCATGGCTGTCACCTCCGTTTTATCAAAATGTCGAGAGGTGTGTGCCATCCAAATCACTGGGCTCAACGAAAAAGATGATGAATCCCTTTTCAAAACCGTAATGACAGTCTACAGATAATGAGAATTGACGTCAACAAAATACTTCCACGTAAATCAGGAGACGAAGGGGGGACGGTCCAAAGCCTACCCCACCACACATAGCCAACTTCAGTGAATCTCCCCAAGCGGCTTTCCCGTATGCTATAATCAAGCGAATGAACAAGAATGACAGCCTCGCCGACTTGTAAGCTCCCGAGTGCTGTGTTTTAGGAGGAATACAAGAAAAATGGCAAGCGCACGGATTGTATATGCCAGTTTGACCGGTAATAATGAAGATATTGCCGGTATCATTGAAGAAGCTTTTGAAGACCTGAATGTGGACGTGACGACCACTGAAGTTTCCCAAGCACTCGCGAGTGATTTTGAAGATGTCGATATTTGTGTCACGGCAACTTACACGTACTCAGATGTCGGCGATGGCGAACTGCCGGACGAAGCGGTTGATTTCTATGAAGAATTGCAAGAGCTGGATCTAACTGGAAAAGTCTATGGTTGTTGCGGTAGCGGTGACCGCTTCTATGATGACTTTGCCACTTCGGTTGATGATTTTGACAAGGCCTTTGCCAAAACCGGCGCCACCAAAGGAGCAGAGAATGTTAAGATTGATCTTTCTCCTGAAGAAGATGACATCAAGCATCTTGAAGCTTTTACAAAACAGTTGGTTGATAAGTTCAACGCCATGCAATAGTAAGTAGGCAAAAGGCTCGCGCTGATTTCAGTGCGAGCCTTTTCGTATGCCTTAGATCATCTTATATTGGCGGTCACGGAGTTTCTTTTTCCGAATGTGCTGACTTCACTCGGCGTTTCAAAAAGTCGTGCACTTTACCCTTGCTGCTGTGCAACCGGCCGATGAAGTATTCTGCGGTTAACGCGTTAATCACAGCGCCCCAAAGCAAGACGAGCGCGGAGAAATTCAACCACAGCATGATCGCAATAAACGTACCGATCGTGCCATAAGAAAGATAACGCGTGCCAAAATAATGCATATATAACGAAAATGCCTGAGCAATTAAGAGCCAGCCAATAACGGTGAAGGCAGTTCCGGGTAACACCGTCCACATTTTGATTTTGACATTCGGTAAAAAATAATCCAAAAACATAATAATAATGAACAATGCGGTAACCGTGATGGGCCAGCGTAACGTATTAAAGGTTCGCAGCCAGCTGGTATCCAGTCGTAGCAACGGTATCAGCCATTCCAAAAATTGGCGGCCAAATGCAAAGGCAATTAAAATGGCGCCCATCACAATAATTAAGGTAAAAGTCATGAGCATTGATAATAATCGCTGAATAATGAAGTTTTGCGTTGCCTCCACACCGTAGACTTGATTAAAGCCCATTTTTAAGCCGGTTACACCTAGACTGGCTGCCCACAGCGTTGCAATTGCCCCGATTCCCAGCAATCCCCCGCTGCTTGAATCCAGTAAATTTGCGATGATGGGATCGAGCCATTCCATGACATTTGCCGGCACCGCCTGCGTTAAGTAAGTGGCCAAACTGCTATACTTCAGTCCAAGGTACGGCAAAGCATTGGCAACAAATAAGATTAGCGGAAAAAGCGATAGCAACGTATAGTAAGCCAATGCAGCAGCACTTTGCCCAATGTTGGAGTCGGAAATCCGATTAATGGCAAGCTTGATGAAGACCCAAAACTTGGTGCGCTTTGGTAGCTTCATGTCTGCTAAAGCCGTACGTCCTGAGCGAATGTCGGCTGCTTGCTCTGCCGACAATAATGACCGTTTCAACGGGTGCTTCTTCCGTCCCATACTTTACCTCCCTCCCAGCCTTGCTCGTTAATCGCAGACGATCATCCTCTTTAATTCTGCCAGAAGCAATCCGCAGAAAACAAGCTAAACTTATTTTTATGAATAAATTTTGCGAATAAATCCGGCAAATAAATACACCGGCTAATCAAGCACTTTTAGGCTAAAACACGTTGCTTGACTGCGCGCATAAACGCAGAATAATCGGCCTTCACCTGATTCAGATACCACTTGCTCCAGGATTGCACCGCACTATCGAAATGTTTATCCAGATAACCGGTCACGACTGCCGCTTGCGGGGTTTGCGCATGCGCCATGGCCAAAAGATAAGCCGTAATTTGCGTATAGTACTTGAACTCGGGAAAACTAAGCTCATCAAGATCAACGGAGCCCTTCATGTCGCGAAATTGGCGGACATAGTAGCTCTTGTTGTCCACATTAAACCACCCCAGAAACGGATCGGACGCTTTTTGGAGGATCATTTGAGCCGCAATAATTCGCTGCCCCTGACTGACTTCTTGTTGCAAGGTCATGCGTTCCATATTGGGCAATAATTCCCGGCGTGGCGGTAACGCCTCTTTAACTTGTAGCACCAAATGACTACCGCCTAAACCACTCAACAGGATCAAATAACAATTCGTCCCGAAACTGCCAATCCCGACACTGTGATGAATAATATCAGTAATGCGATATTGGCTCAGTAAAACCAAAATGTCCGGACGCGTGGTTTTGCGATACTGGGTAAAGCCATCATAAATTGCCTGATAAGTTGTTTGATCAATGTGAACCGAACTCGGCGGATCATCTTTAAATCGCATGTGCCCCGCTTCATTCGTCTCGGTGTACTTTTTAATGACCGAATCGTTGTTGCGTTTGGTCGCCTTTTTAATGAATTTGGCCAACAACGGTGAATCTTCGGCTCCGGGGATGACCTGCACTAAACGTTCTACTTCAGTCGATTGATAGAACCGATCAAGCGCGCCCAGCTTGAATAGATCCCGTAATGTTTTCCGATAAATACTGGCATCGTTTTGGACTAAATCATCAAGATCATCACTGTCAAACCCTTGCTGATCGCCAAGCAAATAAACGCTGGTCAGCAGGCGCTTGATGTCGAATTCAAAACTATTGATCTGAGCTTCATCAAAGTCATTGAGGTCAAACAGCAAATTGCGTTCCGGCGAGGCATAAAAACCAAAATTCTGCAGATGGGCATCCCCGTCAATTAATAGATTAATGCCTGATTTTTCGCCTTGCCGCAAATCATAAGCCATTAATTCGGCCGTGCCGCGGAAAAAAGCTGCCTGGGATGCACCCATTCGCTGATGGCGCATCGGCAGCAACGATTTGATAAGATTCTGCTCAACACTATTAATAAACTGAACTGGATCACGGTCAATCTTGCTGACCGCCCCTAGATTTTCAATCGGAACCGCTTGCCGAATCTTTTTGCCGGTTTCCTTGAGGTCGTCAATTGTGTACTTAGTGGCGACTCGTTCGCGTAATAAATCTTTTAGATCTGATGAACTTCCCATAATAACCTCTTTCGAACGCCTTCTAACGCAAATCCTTCCATTTGACGAGCGCGTTATGTTGCATGTCAGCTATTTGTACCAGCATGGCACTTACTTATTAAATCAAAAGTAGCGCATTGGCCGCCAGTTTTCCAGTTTTATGTGCATTTGGCGATCAGGGGCTGAGGTGAGGGAGCTGTGAGTAAAGGGGTTGGGGCAGTGGTTATTGAGAAAATTGCGGCAGGGACATAAGTATTCTCTTTTGGGCAATTTTGGGGTTTTATTTTGCTTTCTATAACGCGTTCGCAGTCGCAGCAATCTGCGTGTAAGGACCTCGAACGCGATGGCCAAGCCCGGGCCATCACGCCCGAGGCCGCTTACACTCCGATTGCTAAGCGCTCCTGCTCACGCTCACCAACAAAAAAAACCGCTCCCCCCGCGGAACGGTTAGCCCCAATTAAACTATTAATAGCCTTGGGCGACTTTTGCTTTTTCGAACCAAGAAATGCGCGGGTCATCTGAGAAGCGGCCGTTAACGATGAAATCTTGTGTGACCGCCGTTAAGATATCAACCATTTGATCGCGTGTAATGTCGATGAACCCTGGTGCCATGAGATTGGCAATCCCGGTTGCTACGATCCATACCCCGCAAATCGTATTGCGTAATTGTGCCTCACTTAGATTCTTAGCCGGTTCATACGCATCAAACACGCGCATAGCAGTACTCATAGCGTATTCACGCATTTCATCAACGCCAAAGTGATCTTCAACAAATACTGCTCGGTAAAGCGGCCGATTTTCAAGAGCAAAATAGATATACGCCAAACCTAAATCAACCACTGGATCATTGGTGTAGTGTTTTGCCATCTTTAAAGCCAGCAGTTCTTTAATACGATCCATCACGGCCTGTTTCAATTCCGCCATATTCTTGAATTCCAAATAAATCGGCTGCGTTGAACAGTTCATCTTCTTAGCGATATTACGCGCCGTGAAACTTTTAAAGCCCTGTTCCACAACGAGATCATATGCTGCATTTAAAATCTGATCATGTGTGATCGTTTTTTTTCGTGCCATATTGTTCCCCTTACTTTCTTTAAGTTATTTAAAACTAGCTTGCACACAACTTAATTCTGACAAATAAAGTTAAATCTCCACTCCAAAAGACCAACTTCATGTCTTGGTGTTATTTTACCAGACATGAAGTCAGAAGGAAACAGAATTTACTAATAAATTTCAGTTTTTCTTAATTTATTTTGAAGATTTCTGCCACGGCACAGCAGCATTTTGCACCGAGAATTCGCCGCCCTATGGTAAACTATTGCCAATCACTTTGAGGAGGAGCGTTTTTATGACATTATCTAACTTTAACGAAAGCCTTAAAAAATATGCCGAATTGGCAGTCGATATTGGGGTGTCCGTTAAACCCGGCGATACCGTTTACGTGCAAATTTCAGTGGACCAAGCACAGCTGGCACGCTTGATCGTTGCGGCTGCTTACCAACGCGGTGCCGCGGAAGTTCAGGTTCAGTGGTTCGATGATGTACTCAAGCGTTTAGATATGGCGCACATGGCAGACGAGCGCCTTTTCAACATCCCGGCGTTTGTCAAAGGTCAATTCGATTATTGGGTTGATCACCAAGCCAAGCGGATTACCGTGGTTTCATCAGATCCGGATAACTTGGCAGGAATTGATTCCAACCGCATTGCCAAGTATCAAGAAGCGTTCGCAAAAGCCTACAAACGACTCATGGAAGCAATCAGTTCCATGAGCATTAGCTGGACGATTATCGGTGCTGCAAGTCCGCGCTGGGCTCAAAAAGTTTTCCCTGATGCCGCCACCCCTGAAGAAGCAACTGAGCTACTCTGGGAGGCAATTTTCAAAACTACCCGAATCGATCAACCCGATCCGGAAGCTGCCTGGAAAGCCCACGATCAAAAGCTGCGGGAAAAAGCGGCTTGGTTAAACAACGAACAATTTGATCAGCTGCATTACATGGCTCCGGGAACGGATTTGGTAGTCGGTTTACCAAAGAACCACATTTGGGAAGGCGCCGGCGCTTTTAACCCGCGTGGTGAGGAATTTATGGCTAACATGCCAACCGAGGAAGTCTTCACTGCCCCTGATTTTCGGCGCATCGACGGGACCGTTGTTTCCACCAAGCCGCTTAGTTATGGCGGCAACATCCTCGAAGATATGCACTTTACTTTCAAAGACGGGCAAATTGTGGAAGCCCACGCCAAACAAGGTGATGACGTCTTACAAAACCTGCTGAAAACGCCGGGTGCTCGTTCATTAGGCGAAGTGTCGTTGGTTCCGGATCCTTCCCCCATCTCACAATCAGGACTTATTTTCTTCAACACGCTGTTTGACGAAAATGCTTCCGATCATATGGCACTCGGTCAAGCCTATCCGTTCTCAGTCAAAGACGGGGTTGCCATGACCAACGAACAACGCGCGGCGGTGGGATTAAACCAAAGTCCGACCCACGTTGACTTCATGATGGGCTCCGCCGCGATGAACATTGACGGCATCAAACCAGACGGAACCATCATCCCAATTTTCCGCAACGGCGACTGGGCCTAACTTCTCATCGCTACCGTTATTTTAGTAAAAAACCGAGCCGCGACTTTTTTGCACTCATTCTGCAAAAATCAACGGCTCGGTTTTTCTATGCGTTATTATTTGTGTGAGCGTGAGCCAGCCCGGTTAGAAACCGGAGTGTAAGCGGCCTCAGACGTGATGGCCGGGTTTTGGCCATTGCGGCTGAGGTCCTTACACGCAGGTTTCTGGGCTGGCGAACGCGTTATGGTGAGCGTGAGCTGGCGCGGTTAGGGATCGGAGTGTAAGTGGCCTTAAGCGTGATGGCCCGCTCTTGGCCATTGCGCTTAAGGTCCTTACACGCAGACTTCTGCGCCGGGGAGCGCGTTATCGCAAGCGTGAGCCCTAATCACGCTTTCTCCGTTTGAATCGCCTTCAATACGTCCAAGAAAATCTGCCCATACTTATCAAGTTTCGCCTGGCCAACCCCTTTAACCGCCAGCAACTCATCCAACGTTTTCGGCATCGCATTGCCAATCGCTTTTAACGTCTTATCGGAAAAAATCATATACGGCGGTAAATGCTGCTGCTCCGCCAATTGCCGGCGAGTACTACGCAGTTCTTGGAAGACCGTGTCATCCACTTCAAGCGTCTGAGTAACTTTTTGCGCGGTCTTTTGGAAAACGGTTATCTGCCCGCGTAACACTTCAGCGCCTTTTGCGGTTAAGCCAAGCGTTGGATACTGACCACCACGCGTTTCCAGAAAGCCACCGGCCGTCAGGAAATCAATGAAGGTCGTAATATCCCGCTGTCGCCGATTTTTCATCAGCCCATATGTTGACAACTGATCGAGGTGAAACGACAAAACGCGCTGATTGTGGGCGCCAGCCAAGACCTGGGCAACAATGCCTTTACCAAACCGCTCATGCAATCGGACAACGCACGACAAAACCTTCTGCGCGTCAATGGTCACATCAACGGATTCACGATCATCTAAGCAGTTCGAACAACGTCCACACGGGGCAGTGCCAGTCTGACCAAAATAGTTCAAAATAAACTGCTGCAGACACTGATCGGTGTTGGCATAGCGTTCCATAACTTTAAGTTTGTCATACTGCCGCCGTTGATGCGCCTCGTCACCTTCAGACTGTTCAATAAAAAACCGTTGCACCTGCAAGTCTTGCGGTCTAAATAACAAGATCGCCTCACTAGGCAACCCATCACGACCGGCGCGACCTGCTTCTTGATAATACGATTCCAAATCTTTCGGAATCTGAGCATGAATCACGAAGCGAACGTTACTTTTATCAATCCCCATCCCAAACGCGTTGGTAGCGACCATAATCGGCTTACGATCAAACAAAAAGTCTTCCTGATTAGCAGCACGTTGCTTTTCAGTCATGCCGGCGTGATATTTGGCTACCGGCAACTGCTTATGCTGCAAAAACGCATAAATCCGATCGACTTCTTTGCGCGTACTTGCATAAATAATGCCAGATTGGTCAACATTGAGTTTAAGATAATCCAACAAGTACCGATCCTCATCCTGATCGCGCACCACTTTGAAACTCAGGTTGTCACGTTCAAACCCTGTGTTGATGACCCCATCGTCCGGGATCATCAAGCGTTGGCAAATATCTTGAGCAACCCGCGGTGTCGCCGTCGCAGTTAAGGCAATGACCGGCGGCTGCGAGGGTAATTGAGCCGCAACATTAGCCAAGTTGAGGTAACTCGGCCGAAAATCATGTCCCCACTGTGAAATACAGTGTGCTTCATCAATAGCAAAAAGCGAGATATTCATGTCACCGAGCTGTTGAAGGAACCAATCCGCATCAAACCGTTCCGGCGCCACATATAACAACTTAATGTTCCCACTGCGCGCCTGTTCCAGACGTGCAGTAATTTCACGATAATCCAACGTGCTATTAATAAACGCCGCCGGAATGGCATTGTCGTTTAACGCATCAACTTGATCTTTCATTAAAGCGATTAAAGGCGAAACGACCAGCGTCAAGCCTGGCAGAATCATCGCCGGCACCTGATAACACAAAGACTTGCCGCCACCGGTAGGCATCACGACCAGCGTGCTCTTGCCGGTCATAATTCGCTCAATTGCCTGCTTTTGACCGGCTCGAAAGTGATCGTACCCAAATTTTTCTTTTAAAATCGTCGCTGGCTGCGGCAAAAGCATCTTTTTCCTCCTATAAAAACTTGACTGACTCAATCATAGATTATGCCATCGCAATTGAATTTCCCTTTTAAAAATTTCTGATTAGCATAACGCCAACTGCTACTTCATCACAGCAACTAAAACATACTGACCAGTAACCAGATGAGCAGACTAAAACTCAGCATCACTAAATTCAACAGTAACAAATTCAAATTTACCCACGCCCACCAAGCAAATCCTGCTGGCCAAAACGTCAGCAAACTATAAAAGATCACAATTGTTACCAGAAAAGCAATCGGCGCACTCTGCCACATATTTTGCAAATCCCGATGCGACAAAGCAACCCCTGGCGTTAAAACTAAGGTTAACACGAAAAAAATCAGCAGCCAACGCCAATTAATCTGCATCATGTCGCGCATCATAACCCATTTTTCACCGAGACTGGCCGTGGTCGCAAACACCTGCCACACTTGACTACCTGCCGAGAAAAAAGCCCACCGCCCTAGTACCAGCAAAATGAGGCTAATTCCCCAAACCGGAGCGCTGCTAGAAAGAAACAGTCCTAGCTGGGCAATCGGATTATGCCGTTGATATTGCAAACTAACATGAGCGGCACTGCCTTGTCGCGGATCAGCCCGCAACGAAAAATTCGTCACCTGCAAACCAAATAGCCGCGCAACAATTGCGTGAAGTAATTCATGGACAAAAATTCCCGGCTTCATATACCAGATCTGCGTATTAGACCGACCAACGCGATTAACCAAGGCTTGAACTGTCGCCCCGTTGACCGTACTGATCAACACGATCCCGCCAATAAAAATCAGCCAACCTGGAACATAGACGGCCATAAACGCCTGCATGTAAGGCCCCTCCTTGTTTGCTATTGAAAGATGCCTATTTCAATTTAATAAAAAGCACAGCCAAATGACTGTGCTTTTTATGACTGTGCCCTATCGGAATCGAACCGATGACCTACTGCTTAGGAGGCAGTCGCTCTATCCTGCTGAGCTAAGGGCACCAGACAAAGTCAATTATGCCAAAAGCAGCAGCGCAATTCAAATAGATTTGTTGTCTCAGCAGCTGCAGCTCAACGATATCGTTCCTTTTAGCCTCATTAAGCCGTCATATAAGAACGCTCAATCGAGTCCAACATCCGGCCAACATTACGCCGCCGCTTATGGCCGACAAATAGCTCGGTGATCATCTGTTTAAGCTGCGCCGCCCAATTAACCGGCTGCACGGTTTCACTTACCTGCACACGACTTGCATCAGCACTAAGCGGCGTGATCAAATAACGAACCTTAAAGCGAGAAAAACGGGTCATCGTCAGCATCGCAAATTCACGATTGATGACATTTTGCGTAATCTTGACCTTTGCCCATTCACCATCAGGAAATTGTTTGCGATAGGTATAACCAGCAAGTTCATCAACTTCAACCTTACGATGACTCGCCGCCGCAATATCGGCCTGAACCGGTGCAACGATTTTACTATATAAAAATGCTGCCGGTGTCTGTAATGTTTTCTCGATTTTCATGGGGATTACCTCTTTTATAAAGTGAGCGTTCACCGGCGCGCTTAGAAGTCGGAGTGTAAGTGGCCTCAGACGTGATGGCCACACTTTGGCCATTGCGGCTGAGGTCCTTACACGCAGACTTCTGCGCCGGTGAACGCGTTATGGTGAGCGTGAGCCAGCCCGGTTAGAAACCGGAGCATAAGTGGCCTTGGGCGTGATGGCCTGGGTTTGGCCATTGCGACCAAGGTCCTTACACGCAGATCCCTGCGCCGGTGAACGCGTTATGGTGATCGTGAGCCCGTGCCCCAACGCACTCGCCAGACAACCAACCTCTACCAACAAACCCTTGACCTACTTCTGTGCGTGCACTTGCTGGTAAAGATCAATAATATCATCCGCAAGCCGGCGAATCGTCATGGCACTGATTAGATGATCCTGACTGTGCACCATTAATAACGTTACGTCAACTTTTTGCCCTCGTGCCTCATACGTAAGCATTTGGGTCTGGGCTTGATGTGCCTGTTTCAACTTGGCATCCGCGTGCTTTAACAATTTGCGGCTGCGGTCGATCTGATCGGCTTTGGCTGCTTCAATCGCTGCCATTGTTGCCTGTTCCGCATCACCGGCTGCACTCATCAGTGTCATCATTGCAGCCATTTGTTCCGCCTTCATACTCGCCATGACTGCCCTCCATCCTTATCATACCGCTGATGCAGCCTCATGTGTTGTTTTTGTGCTTGCCTTTATTGCGCTGATCACGTAACCGCTTTTTTTTATGCTTACGCCGCGGTTTTTGTTCGGGTTCATTTGTCGCAACCGGCCGATCTTTAGCCGCAACCTGCCGACTTTTACGCTGACTCGGTGCTGGTAATTTGACCGTCACCGGCGTTTCGTTATCTGGCTTTCGGGCTGGCAGTGTGGTCACCAGCTTTCCATCGCTCATATAGGCACGCTGAATGGCATATTGCGGTACCAGTTTTTTCAAGTCCCGGCGATCGTGGTCGTCTCCTAACGTTACCACTAGTCCGGGTTCACCCATCCGGCCGGTACGACCTGCGCGATGAATGTAGGCTTCAGCACGCTTAGGCGGTTCGAAATTAACCACGGCAGGAAGCTTAGGAATATCCAATCCACGGCCAGCCATGTCGGTCACAAGTAATAAGGTAATCCGGCCGTTACGAAAATCCGTCAACGCTTTTTGGCGGCTAGTCTGTCGGCCTTCCCGCGACAATACGGCAAAACGAACGGCTTGGTGGCGCAAAATACCGGCCGCGCGTTCCAACGATGCATTTTGATTAAAAAACACCAGTGCCTTGAAGCCATCAGTGTGCGCCAACGTTCGCAACCAATCAATTTGATGTGCCCGATCCGTTTGCAAGAATAAATGCCGAACCGTCCCGCGTGTTTGATCAATCGCACGAACATCAACCAGCTTAGGCGTCTTGCCAAACCATTTATGCATCTCGCTAAAATACGGACTCGGTGTCGCTGAAAAGAAAGCAAGTTGGGCATCGGCCGGAGCCGCAGCCGCAATTTCGCGAACCTGATCGAATCCCGGATCCCGTAACATCTCATCGGCTTCATCAACAACCAGCGTTTGCAAGCCATCCAACTTCAGCTTGTGCGATTGAATCAGTTCAAGCAAACGGCCCGCTGTTGCGACAATGACTTCAGGTTTTTCTTTTAGCTTCGTCAATTGCCGTTTCACATTAGCCGACCCGATGATGCCCTGCACCGCCACATTGATATCGTGTGCATACGGCGTTAGAACATCCCGCGTTTGAATCGCTAACTCCTGCGATGGCGCCAAAATCAGTATTTGCAAACCATCGCCGGGCACGATTTTTTCCAGTAACGGTAGGCCAAATGCCAAGGTTTTCCCTGAGCCGGTTGGAGCCAGACCGATGACATCCTCATCGGTTTTCAACGGCTGATAAACCGCTGCTTGAATGGGTGTCTGCTCCGTATACCCGGCAGCCTGCCAACGTTTTTGAAACGGGGTTGCAATTGTCACAATATTTGTCCTCCATAACGCGTTCGCCAGCCTAGAAACCGCGCCGGTTCACGCTCACTAAAAATCAAGGTTTGCGGACGTCCGCAGAATTGACATGACTTGATGAACTTCCTTGGCCAGCTGCCATGCCTTATCAAACGCATTGCGATCATGACCGGTGATAGCTTTGGCAAAATAAGCTGCTTCTGCTTCCATCGGGTTCGCCAATTTCTCGGTACTAAGCACTTGATCATCGAGCTTGATAGTTTCAAGTTCAGCAGCATTGTCCATGGTCAACGTTTGCTTACCGGAATAAATCTCGGATGGCAAGAAACTATTGGTTGTTTTACCCGTAATCAACGTTACTGCGAATTGATCATAATCCAAGCGCGCAACCCCATCGCCATCCACACCACTCTTGAGAAAATGTGGAAGGTAAACAGCGTTATCGGGAACCCCAAACCAAGCCACGGCATCGTAGACCAAATAAATACCCAGATCCATCAATGCACCACCGGCAAACTCGGGATTAAAAACATTCGGCAACTTGCCAGCCAAAAAAGCATCGTACTTAGAAGAATACTTCATATAAGTCAGGGTAGCCCCGTCAATCGGATGATGATGGGTAAATTGATCGACAACCTGAAAATTGTGCTCATAAACATGCCGAGCTGCTTCAAAGAGATACAAAGAAGGCTTTTTGCGTAATGCCTCGTCTAGTTTTTCAAATTCCATAGCGGTTGCAACCAAGGGCTTTTCAACAATCACATGCTTGCCGGCATCAAGAGCTGCCAAGGCTTGAGACGCATGCAAACTGTTAGGACTGGCAATATACACCACATCGACATCACTGCCGAGAAAATCGTCCATCTTGGTATACGCTGTTGCTGGTGCAGTTTGATCAATGAACGTCTGAGCACTCTCCTGATGACGTGAATAAACGGCAGTAAGCGTATATGCCTTCGTGGCCGCCGCTGCATCCACAAACTGCTTAGTAATCCATCCTGTTCCAATCACACCAAGTTTCAACATGGTAAAATCCTCCTCTAAACGTAAGCTGGCGCGCCAGAATATCGGGGTGTAAGGGGTGTCCTCAGGCGTGATGGCCCAACTTGACCCTTGCAACTTAGCTCCTTACACGCAAGTTCCTGCGCCAGTAAACGCGTTATCAAGCATTATAACAGTCACTCACGGCTGTACGTATGATATCCAGCTCTGCCGTGATTTAACATCAAGCTGGCAAAACTGCTCATGATTATTGTAACAGCCCAGTAACAGAAAAACAGCACCACTGTAACCACTAAACTAAAAACTCATGGTAGACTATGCTTAAACAGAAATGGGAGGTCGAAAAACATGGCGAGTTTTTTACGCGGGCTGAAACATTTACTCGCGCACCACGGTCATCATCAGAAGGCACAGGACAAGGCGCCTAATCCCGCATTGGCGTTGGCAAAGAATTTCACAGGGAGTTTTGCTTTTCTTGATGAGCAAACCAATAAGACCCACTCGCTAGCGATTTCGCCCCAACTGCAGATTAAGATCGACAATAAAACGCTACCTGGGCAAGTTGTCGGCATCACCATCAACGAGCTGACTTTTCTCGATCATTATGGGTACAAATTAGTCATTAAAGCGGATGATAATGGTCCGCAAACCATTTATGACGAAGCAGAAGATGCTACCTACGCCATTATCATTCCCAGCGCATAAGATGCAAAAAGTGCGATCCAGCAAAATCGGATCGCACTTTTTTTGATGTGAGCGTGAGCTGGCGCGGTTAGGGATCGGAGTGTAAGCGGCCTTGGGCGTGATGGCCTGGGCTTGGCCATTGCGACCAAGGTCCTTACACGCAGATCCCTTCGCCAGCGAACGCGTTATGGTGAGCGCTCCCCGGCGCGGTTAGGAATCGGAGTGTAAGTGGCCTCAGACGTGATGGCCGGTCTTTGGTCATTGCGACCAAGGTCCTTACACGCAGACTCCTGCGCCGGGGAGCGCGTTATAGAAAGTGATGCGTTTGATTGCTTTATTCAAGTTTTGACAAGGCCGCTTTGGGAACTTCCGAACGCGGCACACTTTCCCAGCTGGTGACCCCTTTTTTATCATTGTACGTTACTTTTAGATAAGCATTTTTTCTCAGCGGTCGATCTTGGTTCGCATTAAACTTCAACTGCTGCAGACCGCCTTTCTCATCATATCCAGGCAAATCATAGGCATAAATGATGTACTTGTTGCCTTCATCATCGCGATCCGTCACCCGCTGACCAGTGTTGGTAATTTTTGTGTAGTACGTGGTTCCGCCATAGTTGGTAATTTCAAAAATTTTCAAACCGCCAAAAACGAGCACAATCAGCACAACCAAGCCGATCAGGACTTTTTTCATTATCTGTTCACCTCGCTTATCAGTATGTCCCAATCGTTCAATTAAGTAGATAGTTTCGGCGAACATTCAACGAACATTTTTGTTAGATCAGTGCAATGCTCGGCTTTTTGCACGAATTAATGGTGGTCCGACTATTGAGCCAGCTTCAAAAATGTGCTGCGCTTGCCCATGAATACCGCTGCTCGATAGGATGCCTGAGGACCGTCTGGCAACCGCGCACCGTCAGTATATTGCCAAAAGCCGCCATTGTCAGCAGGCCGCTTGTCCGTGATCGTCCACCGCGGTGCTTGTGGAACCACTGTTTTGACCACCTTTAAAATATCAGGACTACCCATCAGCAACACTTGGCGATGATAGCGTTGTTGAACGAGCGTGATAAACTCGGTTAGATGCTGTGTCAACCACGCGGAACTCGGCTTTTGCTCGCGATAATAACTTAGGTAAATACCAATTGGCAGATCGCCAATGTTGGAGCCTACTTTGCGGATAAATTGAGCTGCTTGAGCTTCCGGTGTCGTTTCAAAGCTAAAAACGTGATACACGCCTATGCTCATTCGGCTCCCTGCTGCCTGAGTAAAGTTGGTATTAAAATTATCGTCAAAATAGCTACTGCCTTCTGTGGCCTTCAAATAAACAAAGCTAACCCGGCTGCTACGTAAACGATCAAAATCCTGAACGCCATCGGTTTGATCAAGGCGAACGCCCAACACTGGATAAGCGGTCGGATCCGGCCGTGGATTACGCAGCAGCCACCAGCCGATTACTAAGGCCGTGACCACTCCTGCGCTAATCAGCAAAAACCACAGCCGCCGCCGATGCCGATAAGTATTTGCATAAATAACTCGTCGTCTACGCATCAACAACATCCTTTCTAAAATAAAGTGAGCGTGAGCCAGCGCGGTTAGGGATCGGAGTGTAAGCGGCCTTAGACGTGATGGCCGGGCTTTGGCCATTGCGGCAAAGGTCCTTACACTCCGATCCCTGCGCTGGGGAACGCGTTATGGAGCGTGAGCCAGCGCAGGCAACGACACACACCTACATTAACCGTTCCAACCATTCGTGCCACAATGGTCTTATTGTAACAAAGTCTTCCACAATAAAAAGTGTTTGAACTAATTACGGAATGAAGCATAGACTGTACTAAAGTTCCAGCATAGAATAACGAGCATAATTTTTTCTTTCTAAGCCGTCCCAATTGTCTTTCATTCAACCCTGCTTTAAAATTGGCTTGTGATAATCATTGCTAGCGTCAAGTAACAAAGCAATCAATGAAGATGACCAGAAAGGAGTAGCGCCCATGCTTGACGATCGCCTTTTAGGGACAACGTTTGTCTTACCAACATCGTATCAAGAGGGTGAGATTACGCTTTATGGCATTCATTATCATTACCGGGTCACTGATGACGCTGCGGCTGGCGATACTGTCGTTGTCAATGCGGTCTCGCCGCTTTATCTTAGCGTCGTCAAACCAGAACATCGCTTACATTATTGAGATTGAGTCGTAATTGACTCGCTCACACGGGGGGCTTTCGCATGAATATTATCCTGATTTCTGTTCTAGTCATTGTTTTAGTCATCGTCATCGCAATTCTTTTCACCAGCGTTGCCATTATCCATACCGGTGAAGTTGGCATTGTCGAACGGTTGGGGAAATATGTAGCAACGTTGGAGCCAGGTTTTCATGTGGTGCCACCATTCATCTATCGGATCACCGAAATCGTCAACATGAAGCAGATTCCGCTGAAGGTCAATGAACAGGAAGTGATTACAAAAGATAACGTTGTCGTCCGTATTTCCGAAACGTTGAAATATCATATCACTGATGTTAACGCCTATGTTTATCAAAACAAGGATTCCGTGTTGTCCATGGTTCAAGATACGCGGGCTAATCTGCGTGGGATTATCGGCAATATGGATTTGAATGACGTCTTGAACGGCACCGAAACCATTAACCAAACCTTGTTTCAGCAAATCGCCGAAACCACCGCTGGCTACGGCTTGAATGTTGATCGGGTCAACATTGATTCCATTCAAGTCGATGCTACCATTCAAGACTCCATGAACAAACTGTTGCGCGCTTCACGGGAAAAGGAAGCCAACATCATGGAAGCTGAAGGTCATAAGCAAGCAGCGATCGCTAAAGCTGAAGGTGAAAAGCAGGCCGCGATTCTTGAAGCCGAGGCCAATAAGCAAACGCAAATCCTTCAAGCACAAGGCCACGCAGAAAGTCAACGGCTGATTGCAGCGGCGGTTAAGGATCAAATTAACTCGATCAATGCCGGCTTGATTGACAATGGCGATTTATATTTGAAATATAAAAATGTTGAGGCACTCGAAGCTTTAGCTAAAGGCACTGCCAACACAGTGGTTCTACCAAGTACCGCGATTGATTCATTAGGCAGTCTTCCTGCTGTGGGAACCCTGTTCAATCAAAAACAACCGTCAGCATCCACCAAGGAAAAGTAAGGTTAAAAAGTCGAATGGCACAATGCAATTCGACTTTTTAAGTTCCGCTACTGCGCATCACATCAGGTAGGGCTGGTATCGTTCAACGACTTTATGGTACGCCATCCGCCCTTAGCTTTCAGAACAACCCCAAACAGCGTAGTATTGATGAAAACAGATCCGTTTTAGTGCGGATATTTTGAGGTGAAACCATGTATCAACTGTTAACCGATTCTTGTTGCGACTTACCCTACCAGACTTTGCATGATCATCAAGTTGAATTTGTCTCCATGCACTTCACCGTCAACGGCACAGATTATGAAGACGATCTTGGAGAAGACCATTACGATATCAATGCATTTTACGAGCAACTGAAGCAAAATGTGATGCCCACAACGACACAGGTAAATGTCGGCCAGTTCGTTGACTTTTTCACACCGTATGTCAAAGCAAACACGCCCATCTTATATGTTGGCTTTTCCAGCGGTTTAAGCGGCACTTTCAATTCGGCGACTCAAGCGCGTGCCATGTTACTGGAAAAGTATCCAGATGCGCAGATTTACTTGGTTGATACCCTAGCTGCGTGTGCTGGTGAAGGACAATTGGTACTGGATGCCATTGAAAAACGCGATGCTGGCATGCCAATCGATGAACTGGCGCACTGGCTCACAGCGCACCGACTGGACTACCGGATGTGGTTTACGGTCGATAAATTGGACTTTCTGTACCACGGTGGCCGCGTGTCGCGTACTTCCGCGGCATTGGGAACGATGTTAAACATCAAACCGGTGATGGACGTTGATACGGCCGGTAAATTACGCGTTGTGCGCAAGGTTCGCGCCCGCAAACGCTCGCTGATTGACTTAGCCAACGAGACTTTAAAAGCCATTCAGGAAAATCCGCAACATCGCATTATCATATCAACATCCGGCGATTTTGAGGCAGCAAACTTTGTCAAAGAGCGCCTGCATGACGCCTCCCCGCAAACGCCGCTGCAGATTGGTAACATCGGTCCAACCATTGCCAGTCACACAGGCTTTGGCTGTGTGGCGGTCTTTTCAATGGCGACTTCGGAGCGGAAATAAATTAGACTTTCAAGAAATTTTAAGCTCAGACTTCATTAGCAGCTTTTTGCTGTTGTTGCAGGTAAAATAGTTGCAGATGAACTTGTGTGCAGTGCTTATTTTCACAATCGTTAAGGCTTCATCACGTGTTTCATAACGCGTTGTTTGACGCAAGAATCTGCATGTAAGGGTCTTGATCGCAATGGTCAAACCTGGGCCACTTACACTCCGATCCCTAGCCGCGTCAACTCACGCTCCATAACGCGTTCACTGGCGCAGAAGTCTGCGTATAAGGACCTCAGTCGCAATGGCCAAAGCCCGGCCATCACGACTGAGGCCACTTACACTCCGACTTCTAAGCGCGCCGGTTCACGCTCACTTCAATCAAGGAGGATTTTATTATGGCAGTCCGCCCTGCAGTGACAACCGATATCCCACTCTTATTACCGCTTGTTCAAGGTTACTATCATGATAGCCCAGTGCCGCTGACCATTGACTCACAGGCAATGGCTGTTCACCTTGACCGCCTGTGCTCCGATACCAGTCTTGGTCACTTATTGGTCGCCACCGTTGATCAAGAATTAGCCGGATTTGCGATTTTATACCGCAGCTTTGAAACCCGAGCGCTGAAACCACTGCTTATTATCAATGACGTCTACGTGGCACCAAAGTTTCGTCGGCACGGGTTGGCGCGTCAACTCATGATCGCAGCGTTCGACCTGGCAAAAGCGCACGGATACAGCGGCGCAAGTTGGCAGACTCGTACTAGCAATCTTGGCGCTCAACATTTGTATGATCAGATCGGTGAACGTGAAACCGGCTGGCTGCATTATTACCACGACCTGTCCCAAGATTGAAAAAAGGCAACGATTGTCTGACATGGCAATCGTTGCCTTTTTGCTTACGCTTCCCCATGAACAGTGTGACATACAGTTGATCTCGCGGTTCTCGAAAAAGGTTCACATAAAACTCTTTTATTTAAATATCACCGATTCCAAATCGTCAGCCGCTGCTGTGGTTGCCGATACATGCCATCTTGTGGCTGAACATTAAACGCTTGGTACCATGCAGGAAAGTTTTGCACCGGCACATTCACGCGTAAGGTAGCCGGCGCATGAACATCTTGCCGCAAAACAGTTTTAGCCCGCTCCGGTCGCATTTTGGTGGCCCATGAACGAGCGTAAGTGATGAAGAATGCCTGTAAGTCCTTAACATCCGGCTGATCGCCTAGTAATGCCAACGCCACATCCATGCCGGCGTTATCTGCCATGTTTTCACTAACGGTCAGGGTGCCGTTGACCTTGACCCCTTCATAGTCACGGCCATCAAACTGTGCCGACATCGCTTTTACCAGTTGATCAAATGCCTGCTTATCCGCTGGCGTCCACCAGTTATGCAAATTACCATATTCATCATACAGCGCCCCGTTATTATCAAACGAATGCGAGATTTCATGACCGATCGTTGCGCCTGTCCCTCCGAGGTTTTCCGCCCGGGTCCATTTGAGTGAGTAATACGGCGGCTGCAAGATACCAGCGGGAAAAGTGATGTCATTTTTCAGCGGATCATAACTGGCATTCACCAAGTGTCCCGGCATATTCCATTGATTCCGATCCACCGGCTGGCCTACCTGTTTAAACCAAAAGGCCTGCGTCTGTGCGCTAAGTTTCAGAATTGCCGTTAACAAATCATCGTCAGCATCCACGCTCAAGTGATCATACAAGGAAAAGAGTCGCTCCGGATACCCCATTTTGACTTGCATCGTGGCTAACTTGCGCATCGCCTTTTGCTTCGTAGCCGGACTCAGCCAAGTGTTGTTTTCTAGCTGTACGCGGTATTGCGCAAGAATCTGCTTAACCATGGCCGTCACATCTGCCTTAGCATCGGCACCAAAGTAGGTTTGACCATAATACTGACCAATCACATCGTCAAAATACTCGTTGGCAATCCCAAAAGCGTGTTTCGTCCACGATAACGCCTCAGGTTGACCCGCCAAAAACCGATCATACTGTCCGGCCAATTGACGTAAATCATCACTGAGGTAAGTGGCGCAGGTTAGCAATTCGTTAATCACCATCCATGCGTGCCATTCTGAATAATTGTCCGGCGTCAATAGTTTGCTTAAGTGCGGAAGATAAGCCGGTACAACCGCATTGACTTTCGCCGGTGTTTGCGGCATGTAGGTTGCAAAGGCTTGTGGAATCCCCAAATAACCGGCCGCATCTTCAAACGCCTGCCAGCTCAATGGATTGTCATACGTGCTATCTACCGCTAAGTCAACATTTGCTGGCACATAATCAGCCAAACGCCGATCAAATCGTTTAGCCGCTTCAACATATACTGTTTGATCAGTCTGACTGAATCCCACCGCAGCCAGCATGGCAGCTGCCATCTGCGACCACGCTGCCAGATCCGCCGCATTTTCGGCATCTTCATGTTGGTACATCGCCGCATCAGGTAAAATCGTGTCTGGCCCGCCAAGATTCAGGATATTATGCTCAGCATCGTGCATATCAGCATCAACGTAGGGACTGATCGGTAAGACGTATTGGTCAGCAACCAGTTTGGGCATAGCACTGCGAAATTGATCAAGCGTCGTGAGCGTCATCAAAAAGCTTATCCGGTCACGAACTGGCTCAATGCCTAGCTGCTGACGGCGGGTTTGGTCATTGGCTTTGGCAAACAACCGCGCTGCATACTGGAGCGGCAAAGTTTTGGCTGTTTTCGTCATCGTGCTTAAGTCAGCCACTAGTTTTTGGCGAATATCATCGGTCAGATTACTATCCGCACTCACAACACTTTTGTCAGGTGGAATCGGCGTCTTGGCTTGCCATTCGCCATTGACGGCCAGGTACAAATCATCTTGAATTCTTGGTAATGTCATGCAATTGCCTCCGTTTTCATGTCGTAATCTCAGCATAGATTTAATCCGCCAAGGCGTCAATTGCTTGCACATCCTAGGCGTAACTACTATGTTGAAACTAAGCATAAATCGAGGGTGATAAGATGACATTGGAAAAATATCGTTTTGACGGTGCTGGCACCTTTAACATTCAAGCATTTGCGACCGCACCGCCAGAACATTTTCAAAATAAAAAAGAGCAGATCAAAGCAGACATTGATCATAACATCAAGGTGCTCTCTAAAGTTCAGCAACACTTGGCGGCGCAGAAACAATACAGCGTCTTGATTATTTTTCAAGGGATGGATGCAGCCGGCAAAGACAGCATGATTGAACACGTCATGTCCGGCGTCAATCCGCAGGGAACCTCAGTGGTGTCGTTTAAGGTACCGACTGAGCTTGAACTAAGCCATGACTTTTTATGGCGCATCCACAACGCGTTCCCGGCTGGTGGCGAACTGACGGTGTTCAATCGCTCCCATTATGAAGAAGTGCTGGTCGACCGAGTTCATCCCGAGTTGCTATTAAAAGAAAACCTACCAGGAATTGACACCGTTGCTGATGTCCATGATGATTTATGGGCCAAACGTTTCAACGATATCAAGGCGCTGGAAACCTATGCGCACCGCAATGGCATCTTGCTGCTCAAGTTCTTCTTACACATTTCCAAGGACGAACAAAAAAATCGCTTCTTAAAACGAATCGAAATTCCCGAAAAGAATTGGAAGTTCTCATTGGCGGATATTCACGAACGCCGCTTTTGGGATGATTACCAGCAAGCTTATCAAGAGGCCATTCAACACACCGCCACCAAAACAAATCCTTGGTACGTCATTCCGTCAGACGATAAGTGGTATTCCCGACTGGTTGTGTCCCAAATCATCAACCGCGAAGTCACCGCTTTGCCGCTAAAATATCCGGAAATCTCTACAGCTCAGAAGCAGGAGTTGGAACAGGCGATTACTGACTTAAAAGATTAGGTTTAAATAAAACTATTTTGGTTAAAATAAAAAGCGAGTCGACTTCCATCACCAAGAATTCGACTCGCTTTTTTATTAACCTTCACCCATTGCATACTGCTTGATGGCGACTGCTGCCCCATCATGATCATTATCAGGTACAACTGTTTTAATGACATCTAACACCTGAGGCAAAGCATTTTCCAAGGTCACCCCTAGGCCGGCTGCTTGCAACATTGGCAGGTCATTTTCACCATCGCCGAGTGCCATCGTTGCCGCCATTGGAATGTCGAATAAATGACTGAGCGTTTTTAACGCCGCCTCTTTCGACACTCCTTGCCGGACAATTTCCAGATAAGTTGCCTTCGACCGACTGGCAACCAACTGCCATTCCGGATGGGCTAAAACGATTTGTTCAGTGCGATCGATCATGTCAGGCTCGCCCATACATAAAAGTTTGTGCACTGGCAGACCGTTTGCTAACCCTGTTTCAATCGGAACTGTTTCCGGTGCAAAACCGGTGATCGCTGCTTCTTGCCGGGTCCACTGACTCGTATCAGCGACATACCAATGCGTGTCACTGAACACATTCAAGCTCAGCGTTAAGCTAGATAATGCGGTATAAACTTTGGCTGCAATTCCTGCTGGCCAAGGCGTCGTTGCCAACACTTTTAGCTTCTTATCATCGGTTGGCTGAGCAATGACCGCACCATTAAGACTGACAAGCGGCACCGCCAACCCCATTTGTTGCGCAAGCGCGGTCATGGCTAAAGGCGGCCGCGCCGAAGCAAGTACAAAAGTCCCGCCCGCAGCAACATAATGCTGAATCGCTTGTTTAACGCCGACAGTCAGCTCGTGTTTTGAATTAAGCAGTGTGCCATCAATATCACTCAGAATCAACCGATAGTGCAAGAAAAATTCCCCTTCCCTGTGCCTTTGCACGTGCCTATTGCATGAAACCTAAAACTGAATTTGCATCATTTGGCGGTTAATGAGCCGCTGGGTGTAACGGATCATTCAGTGCCGGAATACTTTCGCGAACCGTAAAGGCAAAGCCCAACACCGCTAATAAAATCAAACCGGTGGCACCGACAAACAACAGCCGATAACTTTGCGTACCTTCAATCACCATTGCACCTAACAATGGCCCCAGTGCTCGGCCCGCTGACGCAAAGCCTTGAATCAAACCTTGATAATGCCCTTGTTGTGCAAGCGGCGTAAACAAAGTGACATAAGTTGAAACTGCCGGCAATGCCAGAATTTCGCCTAAAGTCAAAACCACCATGGCGATAATAAATGTCAGATATTGCCCGGAACCATTTAGCAAAATCAAAAAAGAACCGGCAAATAAGACAAAACCACCAATCAACCGCAACCGGATATGCTGCAACAACCAGTGATCAAACGCTGTCAAAACCGGCTGGAACAAAACAATCAGCAGTGCATTAACTGTCCACAAAAAGCTGTAGTCCTTGACTGTGAGGCCTTCGCTTAACATAAAGGCGGAAATATTGCTTTGCCACTGTTCATACATTAACCACGTCACAAACAACGTCACTATCAGCATGATCAACCGTGGGCGCGCCGGATTGCGACTGCCGCGGGCGACTGGCTGTTCGGCGGCTGTCGGAGTTTCTTTTTCAATACGATAATGCCAGATCGCGACCACTAAAAAGACCGCAAATAGCAGCGCGGCCAATGCAAACACCATGGCAATCCCATAAGGCAAGACAAACCCGACAATCAGCGTGCCAATCACAAGTCCTAGATTTGATGTGAAATACAAGATATTAAACACCACACTCGGGCGTTTGTCGCGAATCCGCGTCGCATAAGAATTAATCGCCGTGGATGTGATCCCACTGCCAAAACCGGAAATAACCAGTAGTAACGGATACGCCGGCCAGCCATGGAAAAAGATCAACAAACCGGTTGCACCAAGATTCAGACAAATGCCTGCCAGCGCCGTCCCATACGGCTGCCAGTGGTCAAATAACCCGCCCCCGAGACTGTTGCCAATAACCATAAACATTGAATTCAAAAAAAGGACGATTCCCGCCACTGTGAGTGATTCACCCAAATATTCATGCATATATATCGTTGTTAACGGCCAAATCAAACTAATGCCGGTATTGGTGATTAGTGATCCCAAAAACAACCACTTCATTGCCAAAGTCTTGTGCTGCACCATTCTCCCCCATTTCGTGTCACTGATACTGATCATAATCGAAACCAGCCAAACATAGCAACTTGAATGAGCAAATATTTAGGCGGTTATCATGATTCTGCCGTCAAGCCGCAGCAAAACCGCGGGTAAAACCAGTATCCGAAGGCAGCTTTGTCCACTAGTGCCGTAGCTATTGTCAGACTCGAACATCGAGGTTAATCGAGTGCCAACAATGTTATAGCAAAAACCCCCAATATACTTTGAACACTTCTATGGTAAGCGCGTACATAAAGTATATTAGAGATTTTGGGTTGTGGCAGTTCACTATCGCCGTATT